>JAAZKM010000079.1 GCA_012799835.1 Candidatus Methanofastidiosia archaeon | reverse complement strand
TTTTTATTTCATATTTTTATATGCGGATGTGGCGGAATCGGCAGACGCGCTAGATTCAGGTTCTAGTGGTAGCAATACCGTGGGGGTTCAAGTCCCTTCATCCGCATCAAAAAAAGGACTTTCGATAGTTGGTATCGAAAGTCCTTTTTTTGATGCTTTTTGTCAATAGTTGAGATACAAAAGAAAGGAGCGGTAAGAGTGGCTATATGGTTCCTTTTAATTCTTGCCAAGAAAGAGATTGATTGTTCAAAACATAAAATTGTTACAGACTCTTACGATAAGTCATTGAATACTAGAAAGAGGGGCATTAAATATGCCCCTCTTTCTCTTCAAACTACAAACTGAATAGCGCTATTCCTTCACGCTATATTAATAATATATGCTTTAAAATATTTTTGTATACAAAGACTAAGAGAGAGTATTACTACTCTCTCTTCTTCCATACTAATCAACTGAGCTAATGCTCCTTCACACTATCACGCACAACATCAAAAGTATAACACCTATGTACTCTCTTGTCAACTATATTTTATAATAAATATATAAAAAAATCAACTAGAAAATATGTGAAATTTTTATTGCATCATTTATACCATCTAATACGTTACCCTTAATGTTTCCGATTGATGCGTTGAAATCTACTCTTTGTAAACTTACATTCTGAATTTTTAATACATTAACCCAACGTACTATATTTTTGAAATTATATACCTTTTCAATTTTTACATGATAGGGTTTTTTTTCATCTGGTTCTTGTGATGATAATGGAACTACAAATATACTATTGCCTGTTTTTCTTAATACTATAGCTGGGTGCCTTCCACCAAATTCATTGCCAATATTAAAGCCAAACTCAACCCAAACAACACTACCCCTTTTAATATTTTTTGATTTTTCATCACAAACATAATTTTTTTCATTTATAATTATTTTGGTTTTTTTATTTAGCCAATCATAGTAATTGCTAGTTCTTTTTCTATCTTCAACATCTTTTAAATCTGTTGTTGAATACAATTGTTCTAAAGTACATTTTAAAGCTTCTTTATTGTTAGATATTTCTTGTTCACTTACAACTTTCAAATTTTCACCTCCCTAAGATTATGCACTTTATTCTAACATTAATAAACAAATTTTTCAATTATCTTATCACTTTATGTAGAGAGAATTTGAAATATGCTAGCGCATTGTTATATAAAACAACAGAAATGGTATAAAATTGATAAACTGAAATAATTACTCAGAAAAATGCCAAGTCCAAATTTTTTCATTTGTATTTAATTATTAAAAGGAAGAAATATAAACCAAGATTCGTTGGATTATTTTAAGCTATTAAGATATTCTGCTGGAGAACTTTTATAAAAATGATGGGAAAAAATCTATCATAGAGGATAAAAATGGAAATGGCGTAGCAGCCTTGAATGGGTAAAATATATATAGTATAATGTATTTACTTCTATTTTCTAGTAAAAAGCTAAAATTAGTCTGATAATAGCTTAGCTATTTGGAGGAATTATGCAAAAAGTATTGATTGATAGTGTTGATAAAAGAATGACGGCGCCTTTAGTAGACTACCTTAGGAACGAAGGCTATGAGGTGCATGGGATATGTTTTAGAGATACTAAAGTCATCAGCAATCATCTAAATTCCATTTTTGCAATTTCCAAAGACAATATCAAAGAAGACTTAAAAAATGTTTTTCTTAAGTTTTCAGACGAGGATTATTTGCTTGTGG
>JAAZKM010000078.1 GCA_012799835.1 Candidatus Methanofastidiosia archaeon | reverse complement strand
TCTGTCCGGAAGCTTGAAGGTCTTGCTCTAATAGATAAAATTCTTCGAGTGTCATGGCTTTTTTGTTTGGAAACAAATGTAAAAAGCCCACACTTCTCCTACAATATGTGTTTTATCGGATGCTTACGATGAATCTAGAATGGGTTATTTTACAGCAGAGGTTGAAGCAGGCAAGTTTTCGAGAACTGGTTTTCGTTGGGACTTTCTGCTTTATGGATCAATTGGTGTATTTGCTGGATGGTATTATACCTTCATAAAAAAATATGAAGATAAGATGTACACTAGGTTATTTAATACCTTTTTGATAGCTAACTCTTTTTGGATATTAGTAAATACAGCTAATTTTTCAGATCGATTTGCATACCTTTCCTGGTTTATAATGCCTTTTTTAATAATATATCCTTTACTCAAAGTTAAACTTTTTCCTTTTCAGCATAAAAGAATAGGATTTTTTCTGCTTCTTTATTATGGATTTACTTTTACCATGTTTTTAATATAATAATACAATGATTACAATTGGCATTCCCTTTTACAACGACGAACAATTTTTAGATTACGCAATCAAATCAGTATTCAATCAAACCTATACAGATTGGAAGCTGATATTAATTAGTGATGGAGGTACTGATAATTCACTTTCTATTGCACGTAAATATGAAAATGACCCACGTGTTACTATTATTTCTGATGGAGAAAACCGTAAACTTCCTTATCGTTTAAATCAAATTGCCCAATTATCAACTACAAAATATCTTGCACGTATGGATGCTGACGATATAATGCATCCTGAGAGAATTGAAAAACAATTGGAGATATTACAGAAGAATCCTGATATAGATGTATTAGGGACAAATGCATTTTCAATTGATGATAAAAATAATATACAAGGATTACGAATGAAAATTGGAGAAGAAGGATATCAGTTATTTGATGTAAGGTCTTTTATTCATCCTTCTATTATGGCTAAAACTGAATGGTTTAGAGATAATCCGTACGATGACAAAGCTGTTAGATGTGAAGATGCTGAGTTATGGATAAGAACTTATAAAGTAAATATTTTTAAAGTTTATACTAACCCATTACTTTTTTATCGTGAGATTAGCACAGGCTTTTACAAAAAATATTTAACCTCAACTTATGGATTAAAATATATTGCTTCTAAACTATATAAAAAAGATAAAGTTGAAGGAATAAAATACTTTTTCAATGGATTTGTTAGGTATAAAATTACCGGGAGCTTATATTATTTATTTTCAATAGCTAATTTAGAACATGCTTTAATAAGCAAAAGAAATATTGGTGATATTGAGAGTTTTGAAGAAGGAAGCCGCCTTTTAAATAAAATGCTACAAGAAAATCAAAAAATAGAAATATAGTAATTACATGAGAATATTAATATCAGGTGATTTTTGTCCAATAGGTAGAACAGCTCAATTGTTGAAAGACGAACATTATTCAAAGTTGTTTAATGGTTTTGAAAAAAATACAGCTAATGTTGATTACTCTATAGTCAACTTCGAGTGTCCTATTACGCAATCTAACGATAAGATTGATAAGACAGGTCCTAATATTAAAACCGATGATGTTAATTCACTAAGAGCTTTAAAATATGCAGGTTTCAATCTATTGACTTTAGCAAATAATCATATTCAAGATTATGGTGGTCAAGGAGTTTTAGACACAATAAAATATGCGAAGCAGGAGGGTTTTGATTTAGTAGGAGCAGGTGAGAATAAGAATGCGGCTGCAATACCTTTTATAAAAGTCATTAAAGGTATTAGAGTTGGCTTTATAAATATAGCAGAAAATGAGTTTTGTGCTGCAGAAAACAATCATCCAGGTGCTAATACTTTTGATTTCATTGATAATACTTATACAATTAAGAAGCTAAAAGGTGAAGTTGATAAGATTTTTTTAATCTATCATGGTGGTCGTGAGCATTATCAGCTACCCACACCAGAGCAAAGAAAAAGACTGAGATATTTAATCGATTGTGGAGTGGATGCTATTGTAGCACACCATACACATTGTTTTAGTGGCTATGAGTATTACAATAACAAACCAATTGTGTATAGTTTAGGTAATTTTATTTTTGATTATAAAAGTAAATACCAGAAAGGACTATGGACTGAAGGTATGAGTGTAATCTTAAGTTTGGAAGCAGATAATTTTAAAGTAGAATTGATACCCCATCTACAAGGTAGAAAAGAGGATGCTACATTGAAAATTTTAGAGGGTGAGGAAAAACAAGTTTTTCTTGAAAGAGTTGATGAGTTAACTGGAATAATAAAGAATGATGATTTGTTTTATAGTTGCTGGGAGAATTACATTAAAAATCAAGAAGTGAACTATCTTCCTAACTTGTATATAAAAAATATTTTTTTAAGAGCTTTATTTTTGAAAGGTGTTTTACCAGTGTCATTTCTAAGATCAAAGCATAATAAATTGTTGCTTAATTTGATGCGATGTGAATCGCATCATGAAATTAGCAAATCCATTTTAGAGAAAAAGTGATTTATGAAACAAAAACTATACAACTTATCACCTAACTTTATCCAGAACTTTTCGATTTACTTATTTAATAAAATTGCATATCGAAAAAGGTATGGAGTTGAGTATAAAAAATATCTTGAGGATTTTTCGAAAAAGAGAGCTTTATCACTTCATCAATTAAAAGAAATTCAAAATGGAAGATTTCAGGATTTAGTTTCTTTTGCTAAATCAAGTTCTACTTTTTATAAGGAGCTTTATACCAATATTGAAATGCCTTCTTCAATTGAACAAATTGCTCGTTTGCCAATTGTGGATAAAGAGATGCTAAGGAAAAATATCTCGAATGTTTATACTATAGGAACAGAAGAAGGTAACCATGCTAAAACGGGGGGTACTACGGGAAAATCACTCGAGGTTTTATATACATATTCTAACATGCAGGAGAGGTTTGCTATGTTGGATGATTTCAGAAGTAGATTTGGTTATAAATTGGGTAAGAAAACTGCTTGGTTTAGTGGTAAGGGTTTACTTACTAATAGAGATATCAAGAAGAATCGATTTTGGAAAACAGACCCCGTGCATAATGTACGTTATTACTCCACTTTCCATATAAAAGACGAGTACGTTAAGTATTATGTAGAAGATATCATCAAGTTTAAGCCCGAGTATTTGAGCGGTTTTCCATCAACAATCTTAGAGATTGCATCATATGGCTTGAAACATGGTTATGAGTTTCCTAAAGATGTATGTAAAGCGATTTTCCCTACTGCAGAGACACTAACAAGTGCAATGAGGGATCCGATAGAGAAGTTTTTTAATTGTAAGATGTATGATCAATACGCCTCTTCAGAAGGTGCTCCTTTTATTTTTGAATGCTCTCAAGGAAATTTACATTTAGAGTTACAAAGTGGTGTATTTGAGGTGTTGGATGAGGATGACCAACCTACACAATCGGGTAGGTTGGTTGTAACTTCTTTTACTACTTATGGCACTCCTCTAATTAGATATGATATTGGAGACTCTATTACTTTGGAGGATGAAAGCAAGACCTGTAGCTGTGGCAATCATAACCCCATGGTGAAAGAGATATTGGGAAGGATTGATGATTATATTTACTCTCCGGAGAACGGAAAGATTAATCTTGGCAATGTATCCAACACTTTAAAGGACACGCAAGGAATTATTCGATTTCAGGCTGTTCAGAATGAACTCAACAAGATTGAATTGTATGTGGAGATTGATAAGGATATATACAATGATAAGATAGAACAGAAATTCCTTCATAACTGGCGAGATAGGGTAGGCAATAAAATGCAAATATCTATTAGCTACGTTGATGATATTTCGGTGGAGAAAAGTGGCAAGTTTAGGATTGTGAAGAATAATATTAAACACTTGGTGTAATAACAACGGCGGTAGGCGCCGGTCATCCCCCCACTAGTATAGTGTCACCATTCATGAATCACCACTGTGCGTTATTTCCTTAGTACGTCAGAGTTAATTATAAAATCAAACCATAGAGAAGCATTTAAAATTGCTATGAATAAGTTTCAGCTTAGAGAGACGTATATAAGATTGTCTAAATTAGAATCTATACAAGATTGCCTTGAATTACTGGATATTTTTCTTGAACATCTTTGGAATGTAATTGAACATCATCATGAAGATGAAGTTAATTCCCAATCAGATTCGGATGCAAAAACCTTAAATCATATGATGTTTACAAAACTTACACATATGAGGAATATAATTGAAGGTGTAGGCTATACATCCCATAACGGAAATTTTTTAAACAAAATTATTGATCCAACTATAATTGCCTCAATGACAAGAAATGTTTATGAAACTGTTGCTGTTTTCAATCTAATATATAGAAGTGCGAAAAATGAAGATGAAAAGGACTTATTGTATGGATTATGGGAGTCAGCTGGTCTAAAGTTTAGACAAAGATTTGATTTTGAAACTTTATCGAACGAGAATAAACGTAAAATACAAGATGAGAAAAAACAGATAGAAGAGATTGAAAGAGAAATTAAGAACAACCTTTTGTATCTTTCATTAGATGACGCTAATCAAGCAAAAGTTGATAAAAAACTAAAGGATAAAGATTTTAAAATTAGATTTGATGGTGATAATGTGATCTACCTTAATTGGCGAGATATGTATAAAGTGATGGAGCTAAATAAGGATCTTTTCGAAGAAATATATTCGTATTTTTCTCTCTATGCCCATCCTTCACAAGTTTCTGTTTTTCAGTTTAGAGACATGTTTGGTAAGGATGAAGATTTCAGACAGTTAACTCTGCTGAATCTTAAGTACTTTTTCTCATTCATAAGTGTGTTTGTGGCAGACTACATCAATTTATTCCCGCAAGTTAAACAAACATTTGAGCAGCTGGATAGTTACAAACAGAATGCAATAAATGCATATAATAAAATGCTTCGAGGTGATGACTATTCAATCAATGATACTTGGAGAGCACTTGAGTGAGATAATTGTGAAAAACTAAATTGTATTTGTTTCGTTTATAATGAATCCAATACTTGAAATGTGAAATTACAAAATTATTTTTTTGTATATCATGGAACTGTAATTTTAAGGATCCTTCGAAATGAGTAAAAAACGAAAACTGATTCGTATAACCACCGTCCCCGGTTCTTTAAAGACACTATTGAAGGGGCAGCACCGTTTTATGTCTGAAAATGGATATGAAGTAATTGGTGTTTCAAGCGAAGGAAAGGAATTACACGATGTTCGTGAAATTGAAGGAGTACGTGTAGTTGCATTGGAAATGACAAGAACCATTTCTCTGTTTAAAGATTTAAAAGCTTTATGGGGCTTTCATTGGTTGTGTAAAAAAGAGATACCTTTGATAGTTCACTCGCATACTCCTAAAGCTGGTATTGTTGGAATGCTGGGTGCAAAATTGGCTGGTGTGCCAATTAGACTACATACAGTAGCAGGGTTGCCTTTAATGGAAGCTACAGGATTGAAGAGATGGATACTTAATATCGTGGAGAAACTGACTTACTCTTGTGCCAATAGGGTTTATCCTAACTCTAAAGGACTTAACGATTTTATATTAAAAAATAGATTTGCCAATAAAGATAAACTTAAGGTGATTGCTAATGGGTCATCAAACGGTATTGATACTGGTGTTTTTTCACCGCAACAAATAACACTAGAACAACAAAATCTACTACGGGATGAACTCAATATTTCCGCAAGTGATTTTGTTTTTGTTTTTGTAGGTCGTTTAGTCAAAGATAAGGGAATTAATGAATTGGTTACTGCATTTTCTAGAATAAAAGATAAAAATGTTAAGTTATTGCTGGTTGGTGCTTTAGAAGAAGACCTAGATCCTTTATTACCAAAAACATTAGATGAAATTAATTCGAATGAGAATATAATTTATGCTGGATGGCAGAGTGATGTGCGTCAGTTTTTTGCTATTGCTGATGCTTTAGTATTCCCTAGTTATAGGGAGGGTTTCCCGAATGTTGTTATGCAAGCGGGTGCGATGGGTCTGCCTAGCATTGTTACAGATATTAATGGTTGTAATGAAATTATTATTGATAAAGAAAATGGTGTTATAATTCCTCCTAAGGATGAAGATAAACTATATGATGCTATGCATTATTTTTTAGATAACCATGAAGATTTAGAGCGTATGGCAAATAACTCAAGAAAGATGATAGTTGACAGATATGAGCAACAAGTTGTTTGGGATGCTCTTTTAGAAGAATATAGGAGGTTGGAAAAAGAGTTAATTAAAAGCTGATATGTACAAACATTTCTTCAAACGTATAATAGATTTTGCTTTTTCATTTCTTGGTTTCATAATAATAAGCCCTGTGTTTCTAATTTTATGGATATGGTTATCCATTGCCAACAAGGGTTCAGGTGCATTCTTTTTTCAGGAACGGCCGGGGAAGAATGAGAATATATTCAGGGTGATAAAGTTCAAGACGATGAATGACAGGCGCGACACATCCTTTAAGTTGTTGCCGGATGCACAACGCTTGACCAAGGTCGGAAAGTTTGTTAGATCCACTTCATTGGATGAGATTCCACAGTTATTGAATGTAATCAAAGGGGATATGTCGCTGATCGGTCCCAGACCCTTATTGGTGCAATATCTTCCACTTTATAATGAGGAACAGAAACGTCGACACGAGGTTCGACCAGGTATTACTGGATGGGCCCAGGTGAACGGACGTAATGCCATCAGCTGGCAACAGAAATTTGAATATGATATATGGTATGTAGACCATGTTTCTTTATCTTTAGATTTGAAAATAATATTTAAAACCATCCAAAAGGTATTTAAACGGGAGGGTATCAGCTCATACACAAGCGCTACAATGGAACCGTTTAAAGGTAACTGATATATGAAAAAAATTGCAATATATGGTGCAGGTGGCTTTGGGAGAGAAGTTGCTTGTTTAATCCAAAAAATCAATGAAAAGACTCCAGAATGGGACATCATTGGATTTTTTGATGATGGCATTGAGAAAGGCACTAAAAATGAGTATGGCGTAGTTTTGGGTGGAATTAATGAAGTTAACGAATACCCCGATAATTTAGCAATAGCAGTTGCTATTGCATCTCCCAAGATAGTGGAAAAGATTGTTAGTAATATTACTTCATCAAATATATATTTTCCCAATATTATTTCTCCTGATGTTATTTATTTGGATGAAAATAATATAAAAATAGGTAGTGGGAACATTATATGTACTGGTTGTCTATTAAGTTGTAATGTTGATCTGGGTAATTTCAATATCTTAAATGGGTTCATTCCTGTTGGTCATGATACAAAGATTGGAAATTTTAATTCAATTATGCCTTCTGTAAAAATATCCGGTGAAGTGACAATCGGCAATAGGAACTTTTTTGGTGTTAATTCAGTTGTTTTACAACAAATTAAAATAGGAAATGACACGGTAATTGGAGCCAATAGCCTTATTATAAGAAAAACTAAGGATGGGATGACTTATGTTGGTAGTCCCGCTAAAATAGTAAGTTATTAATAGTTATTTAATTATGGAGTTACAGGAATTTATTTCAAATTTCGCAGATCAGTTTGAAGATACTGATGCATCAGAAATTACAAAAAATACAATTTTTAAAGATTTGGATGAGTGGAGTTCACTACTTGCCTTATCAGTATCTGCTATGGCAGAAGAGGAGTATGGAGTTAGTTTTAAAGGAGATGATATAAGAAACGCTTCAACTGTTGAGGATCTTTATATGATACTAAAAAATAAATCGTAAATCAATTAAAGTTATTATGTATAATCCGTTTTCATTGAGTAGAAAAACAATATTAGTAACAGGCGCATCTTCTGGGATTGGTAAAGCCACAGCTATTGAGTGCTCGAAGTTAGGAGCTAGTGTTATAATAACCGGACGCAATAGAGAACGTTTGAATGAGACTTTCTCTGAACTTGAAAATGAAGGACATAATCAAGTGATTGCTGATTTGTGTGAAACAAGTTCTTTACAGAATTTAGTTACAGGAATTGAACATATTGATGGAATTGTGCACTGTGCAGGTATTACCAAAAATATACCTTTTCAGTTTGCTACTACAGATAAATTGTCGGAAATAATTAATTTGAATTTCTTCGCACCTACTGAGCTAACAAGGCTTTTGGTTAAAAATAAAAAGATAAATAAAGGAGGCTCAATTGTATTTATTTCTTCTGTTTCAGGTGTTTTGTGCTCAGCGCCTGCAAGTTCAATGTATTCAGCTTCTAAAGGAGCTGTAAATGGTTTAATTAAAGGTATTGCATTAGACCTGGCTCCAAGAGGTATTAGAGTAAATAGTGTAATTCCAGGTGTTGTAGAAACAAATATCTTTGAAGCAGGTGTGATTTCAGAAGAACAACTTGAAGAAAACAAACGTATGTATCCACTTAAAAGGTTTGGAAAACCTATTGAGATTGCACACAGTGTAATCTATTTATTGTCAGATGCAAGTGCATGGATTACAGGCAGTAACTTATTAATTGATGGCGGATTAACTTTGCAATAATAGTAGGATGGCATTAATAAAGTATAAGAATGTTCAAATTAAAGCACTCTCAGCTTGCGTTCCTAAAAATATAAATAGGAATGCTGATTTAGGTTATTTGATACCTGAAGAAGAAATAGAAAAAACAATTAATTCTATTGGGATAAGAGAGAAAAGATTTGCAGATAAAGATGTTTGTTCTTCTGATTTATGTTTTAAGGCAGCAGAGAAACTAATTGCAGATAATGACATAGAAAGAGATTCAATTGATGCTCTTATTTTTCTTAGCCAAACACCTGATTATCACCAACCAGCTACAGCACCTAATTTACAACATCGTTTAGGATTAAAAGAAAGCACTTTGTCTTTTGATGTTAATCTAGCTTGCTCAGGTTATGTTTATGGTCTTTCTATTGCATTTTCATTTACATCACAAGATGGAGTTAATAGAGTGCTTTTCCTTACTGGGGAGACTATGTCAAAAACGATATCTCCTAAAGATAAAGTTACTTTTCCGTTATTTGGTGATGCGGGAACTGCTACCTTAATAGATAAAGTGGAGAATGAAGTAAGTTATTTTTCGTTGAACTCTGATGGTAGTGGAGCAGATGTTCTGAATATGCCGTATGGTGGTTATAGAAATCCTAGTTCTGTTGAAGGTTTTGTAGAGCAAAAAGATAAAGATGGGAACATTCGGACAGGTGAACATTTAAAAATGGAGGGTATGGATGTTTTCAATTTTGGGATTAGAGTTGTGCCGCGTGATATAAAGAGAATTCTTAATTTCTCAGAAATAATTATTGATGATGTTGATTTAATTATTTATCATCAAGCTAATAAATTCATGACGAATTTCTTTACTAAGAAATTAAAATTCTCAACAGATAAAACTCCTTATTCTTTAGAAAAGTTTGGCAACACGAGCTCTGCTTCAATTCCTTTGACTATCGTTTCTGAAATGTTTGAGAAAGATAAATACCCTAATAGGAATAACGTAATAATGGCTGGTTTTGGAGCCGGATTATCATGGGGTACGGCTTTATTAGATTTAAGTAAATGTGAAGTTTCTGAGTTAATTGAATACTAGATAATGGAGTTTTTTATTTTTAGAAATATGACGATTGAGAGGTTCTTTAGTAAGCTTAAAACCTCTTTCTCGGGTTATGAAGATATTTCTTTTATTGATCAAGATGCTGAAAGATATATTTGGTTTTATCTTGCTCCAATTAAAACAGATAATAAGGTAATTTCTGCTGAAATTAGAAATTATATTGATTTATTGAAACTTACAATTTCAAGAATTCCTTCAAGTAAAACTTTTATCATTTTTACTTTAAGTGATATTTATAGCATCAACACAATAACTGGGGCAAATGATATTAAAGAAGCTGTTAAATATTACAACTCAACTTTACATGAGTTGGCATTAGAGCATAATAATATTAAAGTTCTTGACTTTGAAAACTTTCTAAGTAGATACTCCTCTACTGAACTTATCGACTGGAAGTATTATTTTATTTCTCAGATGGCTCTAAATCCTAGGTTATCTAATCCATTCCATGATTGGTTCAAAAAACAGGTCAAATCTATTGAGCTTAAAAGAAAAAAGTGTTTGATATTGGATTTGGATAACACTTTGTGGGGCGGAATTCTTGGTGAAGATGGTATTGAGGGTATTCAAATTGGTGGGGACTATCCTGGAAAGGCCTTCTTAATGTTTCAAAAGCAGATAGAGGAGCTTGGCAAACAGGGGGTAATTCTTGCAGTATGTAGTAAAAATAATATTGAAGATGTAAGACAAGCATGGAGTCTTAATAACTCAATTGTCCTGAAAGAAAATCATTTTGCAGCTCTGAAAATTAACTGGGTTAATAAGGCTGATAACATTAAAGAATTAGCTCAAGAACTGAATATTGGACTGGATAGTATGGTTTTTTTAGATGATAATCCATCAGAAAGGGACTTGATTAAAACTGTAATTCCTGAAGTTGAGGTTCCAGATTTTCCAACACAGCCTTATATGTTGCCTGAGTTTTTTAAATCCATCGCAGAGAAATATTTTTCAATATATAATTTAACCTCAGAGGATCTTTCTAAAACAAAACAGTATAAAGAGAATGCATTACGTAATAACGTAAAGAGTACATTTACAGATATGAATGATTATATCAGGAGTCTGGAAATTGAACTTTCGATTGAAGAAGTGAATAATATCACAATTGTACGTGCAGCACAGATGACTCAAAAAACTAATCAATTTAATCTTACTACTCAAAGATATACTGATACGGATTTATCAGAAATGTTAAATGATGGTGCAAAAATCTATACTTTATCTGTTAAAGATAAGTTTGGGGAGAGTGGTATTACTGGACTTTCTATTTGTAAACTTAATGGCGAAACAGTTGATATTGATTCGTTTTTACTAAGCTGCAGAATATTAGGCAAAGGGATTGAGGATGCTTTTATGAATTGGATTTTAAATGAATTGAAGTTGTTAAATTTTAAAGCCGTTAATTCAAAGTATATTTCAACAGCAAAAAACATTCAAGTAAAGGATTTTTACGAAAGATTTGGTTTCGAAATTATATCAGAGAGTGGATCTATAAAATCATATAGTCTCAACTTAGGAGATGTACAAATTAATTTATCAGACAATTACAAGTATAATTATAAATGAAAGAAAAAATAAAAGAAATAGCTACCGAGGTGTTTGAAGTACAAGTACACGATGATACCAATCAAAACAATTGTGAAAACTGGGATTCATTACGACATCTGAACTTTATAATAGAATTAGAGACTGAATTTGATGTTTCTTTTGAACCGGAAGAAATAGCTTCTATGACAAGCTTATCTATTGTAGAATCCATGATTCAGGAAAAAAGCAATAATATATGAGCGAACGTATTTGGCTCTCCCTTGCTCACATGGGTGGGCAGGAGCAGAGATTTATACAGGAGGCATTCGACACCAACTGGGTGGTGCCACTGGGCCCCAACGTGGATGGATTTGAGAAAGACCTAGAGGGTTTTCTGGGTGAAAACAAACATATTGTGGCACTGAGTGCCGGCACGGCAGCGATTCACCTGGCACTGATTCAGCTTGGGGTGGGACCGGGTGATGAGGTGATATGCCAGAGCTTCACCTTTAGCGCGAGCGCGAACCCGATCAAGTACCTGGGTGCGGAACCGGTGTTCGTAGATAGTGAACCGGAGACCTGGAACATGGATCCGGAGCTGTTACGGGAAGTGATTGAGGAGCGCATCAGGGTGACTGGCAGGAAGCCGAAGGCGATTATCCCTGTGCATCTCTATGGCATGCCGGCGAAGATGGATGAGATCATGACGATTGCCTGTGCGTTTGAGATTCCTGTGCTGGAGGATGCGGCTGAAGCGCTGGGGGCAGAATACAAGGGCCAGAAATGC
>JAAZKM010000077.1 GCA_012799835.1 Candidatus Methanofastidiosia archaeon | reverse complement strand
TACTATAAAATATTTTTAAATATTATTAAAATATAATAAGAATGTAGTTATTTAGATATAGTAAGAAAAATTTTCTTTTCCAAATACAATTATAAACATAGAGTATCATTACAAAAAGATTACAATGACCTGGGTAGAAGAATCTGTTCCACTAACAAAGGAGAATATAGATAACATCCTGAAATACCTTCCATTGTTAGAAGACAAGGCCAATAAATTTTATTGTGAAGCCTCTCAAGACGAATCTGGAGCAGTCGTACTACCTTTTTACGTTCTGACAGGCATTGGGCTAAAGTTCTACGAGGACCTCTACAAGGAAGGATTTGTAACTAAATTCAGGTGGATGGACTGGATTGCAGAAGCAGGGGAATATTCTGCCAGTGATGAGAAGCTATCTAAGGCAGATCTAAAAGATATCCGAAGGCTCCTCACAATAATAGTCAGGCAGGGCAGATTCTGCGAGGGTCTGCTTGAAGAAACAATAGAAAGTGGATTGATGCTGAAGATCCTCAGAAGATTAAAGGAAATAAGGGAAGAGATTGAATAGGCCCTAAAATTAACTTGTTATTAGAAGAAAAATAGCACCACATTAACTATGTAAAAGTGTGCGGGGGAAGGACACGTTTATTTATTCCCAGTGCGTTAGGATAATGTATATATCACAAATGCCTATTCTCAATTTATGGGAATTTACAAAGAAAAGGTTTTGCTTTCGAAAGAAGAGGGGCGTTTGATTAATTCAGACATAACTGAATCCAATATTAATACAATTAGAGAGTTCAAAAGCTACCTAATTGCAGGCAGAATCGGCATCCTGAGAACTCTCCGCTATATGATTGATTTGAGGCTCATATGCCAGAGGTATAAGGACAAGGACTTTTCAACCTGGAATTCCAAGGACATAATCGAGGTCATGGAAAAGGTCGAGATTGAGGACATCTCTGACTCATCCAAGAATGAGTACAGGAGGACATTGAGCAAGTTCTTCAAGTGGTTGAAAGGGGAAGACTGGCCTGAACTAAAAGCCCTAAAAGGAGAGAAAAAGCACTCAAGAAAGCCACAGGTCCTCTCGAGGGAGGAGATACTAAAGCTGATTGAATCAGCGACAAATCTCCGGGACAAGGCGGCAATTGCACTCCTCTATGACTGTGGCCTTAGAATTGGCGAGCTTGCATCAATCACCTTCAAAGATTTGACCTTCAACGACTACGGTGGAAAGGTAAAGGTCAGAGGAAAAACTGGAGAGCGATTGGTGCCATTTGTGATGGCTGAGCCCTACATAAAAAACTGGATTCAGATTCACCCCAATGTTCATCCCAACGAATCGCTTTTTGTTGGAACTGGGAACAAGAACTTTGGGAAGCCCCTCTTCTATGAATCATACAAGAACATGCTAAAAAGAGCTGTCAAGAACTCTAAAATTGAGAAGAAAGTAACGCCACATATTCTAAGGCACACAAGGGCAACTCACCTGGCATCAAAATTGACTGAGTCTGAAATGTGTCACTACCTTGGATGGCAGCTTGGATCTGAGATGCCCAAGGTCTATGTCCATCTTTCCGGGAGGGACATCGATAAGGCCATCTACAGCAAGGTATATGGCATTAAAACTGAGGAGTCCATGGACGATGGAAACATAAGGCCAGTAGTATGCCCGAGGTGCAGGGAGAACTGCGGCCCGACTTCAGAGTACTGCTATAGATGTGGCATGCCATTAAAAGAAGAGAAAGTATTTGAGATGGAGAAGAAGAACAGGATACTAAGAGAAGAGTTCATCAATGAAACAATGGAAGACAGTGCAAAATTACATACTTTCAAGAAGATTATGGAGCTAATTGAAGCAATAGACTCAGACCCAGAAATAAAAAATGAGTTCAGGAATATGGCGGGCAAGGTAAAATAAGGGATAGCGCCGGGAATCATTGCTCTTTGATTTTAATTATTTTTATTTTCTTATTAAACGATCCTTTAACATTCCCAACTTCTATTAAAAGATAGGGCCATTTCGTTTAATGAGATCTGGCCTTAAAAATTAGCTCTCATTATGCAAGTATAATTAATATGGAAAAATATCCCGTTTGCAGTAATTATTAGTTTGGCTTTGGCCTTAAAATTAGGGCCAGACTGGACAAGGGAGAATGTCAGGTACTATAAGAGGAAATATTTTTGATTAATCTTAAGAATTTAATCTTGCAATAGTTACAAATATCTTGATTACTCCTTCTTTAGCATGTCTTTAGATCTTTTTAGTAAGCCTTTTATGTTCAATATGTCAGCAAATTCTTTATCGGACTCTAAAACTTTTGTAAAATCACTTATAGCTTGATGAGAATGGCTCATCTCTAAATATGTAAGTCCCCTAAAATAATATGCGACTAAATAATTTGGATTAGCGTCAATTGCAATATTTAGAGTATTGATCGCGCCTTCATAATCTCCAATGTTTTTGTAATTAATCCATTTATCTAAGAATACTGTTTCTTCTTTTTCATTGAGCTTCATTACAGTATTCATATTTTCTTCATACTTAGAAGTATTTCCAAATTGATTATATACCATAGCTCTAGTAACATAATTTATGGGATTATTAGGTTCTATGTTAATTAGCTTAGTATATTTCTCTATTAATTTGTTTTCTTTACGATTTTCATATATTGCAACTGCACCTACCAAAATTGCATACAAGCTATATATTCTAAACCATGAGGACCAAAATGTTTTAGCCATAGAAGATCTAACTGCATCAGAATTTAGAGAGGGATCCTCTATTGCCTGATTAAACAAATCGTTATAATAACTTAGATTTAGGGAAGAGAATATTATTAAAATTAACGCCACAACAATAAGAACAGTTGCTTGGGCATTGTCTAACCTAAAAGAATTTACTCTTTTTTTCTTCAATGATCTTTTCATATAATAAACAACAGCAATAAATGAAATTATAGTAATCACTACTGCTGCATTCAAATCGAATAAGGTGGGCATATTCAATGAATTAAATATGTCAATGTAGTATTTCCTAAATCCCGCATATAGAATAATCCCAACAAAAAATGGAATTACCATGTACCGAAAAGGTACTTCTTTTTTTCCGCTTTTAACGATTGCATATATTGACAACGGCATGAATATAATCAGAATAATCGAATAAGTTATCGCATGAATTTCATAAGGAATTAAATAAGAAAAGGGTGTAACAAAAAACATGAAAATAAACATTAATTGTCCTAAAGCAAAACCAAAGGCGATCATTCCAGCAAAAAATCTAAATCCATTTCTAATTAGACATTCTGTCGTTGACATATAATTCCTCCAATAATTACATACACATTATTTTCTCCCTATATAAGAATATGCAAAAATATTTGTTTTCCATTTTAATTAGCAAGATTATTCTTGAAGTAATCCCTCAACTGGTTATATACATCATTCATTTCCTTTAGCTTATCTTCTGCCATCTTTCTTGTTTCTTCAGATTTGTTAGTGTTCTTGTCGGGATGTAGCAGCTCTAGCCAATATTTTCTTTTCTTTTTGACCATGTCAAATGTAACTTGGCTTGACATATTGATCTCATATTCTTGGAGCAAAGAGAGTATTTGAGGGGGAAAATCATTTACCTTTGTAGACGAATGTTGAGAACTTTGTTGATTAGTCCTATTTTGCTCTTGTCTTTGATATTCCTCTTGTTGCCTTTTAGCTTCTTCATATTTTCTTCTGTTTTCTTCTTGACCCATTCTGAAAGCTTCATCTTCTTGGTATCTTGAATTAGTATTGTTATTCTGTTTTGTGTTTTGTTTATTCTTTTGGCGATTAGATATTGCTGAACTTGATTTCTGAATTACTCTATAAATAATAAATAAAATTGGAAAAGTGAGAATTCTTCCAATCCAATAAAAAGAGTTTGAACTACTAGTAGAAGTTGATGTGCTTGAAGACATTGTTGGTATTGTGTAAGTTATGCCCAATTCTTTAGATTTATCAAAATCCTTTTTTGCATTTGCATAATCGCCTTTTTGATAATACGAGTAACCTCTTTTATAATAAAAATCTGCATCATTGGCATTTAATTGAATAGCTTTTGTTAAGTCGTTTATGGCATTATCATAATCGCCTTTATCATAGTAAGAAATCCCCCTATTATAATATAAAACTGGGCTACTTGATTTTAATGATATTGCTTTAGTGTAATCCTGTATCGCTTTATCATTGTCTCCTTTGGCATGGTAGACTATTCCCCTATGATTATAGTAACTAAATTGAGTCGAATCAAACCTTATTGCCCTACTTATATCAGATAAAGCGTTATCATAGTCTCCTTTTAGGTAATAACTATATCCCCTTTTGTTATATGCATAATCATATGTAGAATTTACTTGAATTGATCTAGTATAATCATCTATTGCTTCGTCATAATTTTCTAATTCATAATAACAATCGCCCCTCCAGGTGTAATAGTATTCATCTTGAGGATCTAAAGATATAGCTTTACTAAAATATGAAATTGCTAAAGAATAAGATTCATTGTTATAAGCTTCTTTCCCTTTCAAAAAATTGTCATAAGCTGGCTCTCCTTTTACAATACTAAAAGAAAACGATGCGATTAAAAGAGAGATAAATAATATCGGTAGAATATATTTTTTCGTATGCTCACCTATTTTATCTATTATTTATATTTCAATACTTATAAGAATATGGAAAAAAATAGGGAAAATAGGGAAAAATTATTCTTTTCCATATTCTAATCTGGCCCTAAAAATAAATACTAAATACATTTTCACGCCAGGATAGGGATATTATACCTGGCCCTAAAATTAAGGCCATGAGCAATAATTTGACACAAACTAAACTTGAACTTTTTTATAGGATCCAGATCCAGAAGACGATACCTGAGTTTGTTAGCATCAGGAAGATGAAGGTGCATGACAGGTGCGCTTCAATCAGATCGACTAGAGACCAATATACCGGCATAGTCTGCCCCTTTGCCAAGAGATCGCATGTCAGCAGGTCTTTCTCATACATCAGATGCAACTATCAAGACAATTCAAAAAAACAAAGCCCAGGCCCCTGCTACATATGTCCCATGAAAAAGATCAAGGGCACCTGGGTGCCGGTGAGAACGAAATGCCGGGATACGGAGTGGCACGTCATGCCGAACAATAAGTTCTGGAACTGGAAGAAGGAATAGTTGTTTTTAGGGCCAACAATAAAGATGGAAAGTATTTTTTCCCTATTTTCCCTATTTTTTTACATATCCTTAAATATATGGAAAAGGCTATATAAAAATGAAAAATAAAAAGGTGATTTTTTGAAATATGAAATTAAAGGATTAGGAATATTGTCTGTTACGAAAATATCAACAGCATTTGGATTCATTGTAGGGCTGGTATATGGAATAATATTTGCCAGTTTTCCAAATCCTGCAATGCCAACACAGACTGGGAATCTGATGATGGATATAGTTTTCAAAACTTTTTTTGGCAAGTTGGCAATTATTTCTCTGCCAGTAATGTATGCCGTTCTTGGGGCCATATCAGGGGCTATAAATTCAGGTCTCTACAATTTCCTGGTTAAGCACATGGGTGGCATCGAAGTGGAGTTTATACAAATGCCTGAAAAACTGGAAGAAATTCCTGAAGCTTTGCCAGAGGAGGATAGCGAATGAATTATAAAATAAAGCGAATCGGGATAGTATCGACAATTAAAGTTGCGTCTACTTTTGGAATAGTGTTTGGAATTCTTATCGGGATTATAACATCGATAATATCAGCATTCACAATGCCTGGAGCATATCTAGGAGAAGTTGTAATAATAATGCTGATACTTGGTCCGGTCATGGGTGCAGTGGGAGGATTAATCGGAGGCGCTTTTTGGGCAGGAATATTTAATTTTTTATGCGGAATATTTGGAGGGCCAGAGTTTAACCTAAAAGAGCAATTACAACAGGGATAAGTTTATCCAATATTTTTATTTTTTACCAAGGAGGCATTTTACGGGCATTTCTAAGGAGAAAAAAAGAAACGATTTACTCACAGTGTGGCTCTGCTTGATGCTAGCTGCCAATTTAGGCACGGGAATTTTATATCTGATTTTAAATCCTTTAATGAAACTGATATACCCTAATGTAAATCCCTCGATATTTTATATATACTGCCTAATAGCATTTCTTAATTCTGTTTTTGTTGTGTATCTGTTCAAATGGAAAAGGTGGGCATTTTATGCATTTTGCATCAGTTCTGCCTTAACTCTTTTAATGAATTATTCGATAGGACTTGGATCATTTTCAGTTTTAGGATTATTGGGGCTAGTTATACTTTATCTTGCAATGAGGCCTCAGTGGGCTCTATTTGATATTTGAAATTATTATTTATTTCCCTATTTTCCCTATTTTTTTCCATATTCTTATATATATGGAAAAGTCAAAATTATTTCATGATAAGAAAGATTAAGGTGGTTATGTCATTTTTAATTCTCATAGGCGCCTTGTTACTGGCAGGGTGCAGCAGTGAGACTGCAGAATCATGGCACTACAAAGGAATGGCTCTTTTTCAAGAAGGCAAATATACCGAAGCCATCGAATGTTTTGACAAAGCGATTGCAATAGATCCTAATTATACTTCGGTATGGAACACTAAAGGATGGGCCCTAAAAGAGCTTGAAAGATACTCCGAAGCCATCGAATGTTTTGACAAAGCGATCTCATTGGATCCAAATCTTATAGCTCCTTGGAATGGTAAAGGACTTGCACTTAAATCTCTTGGAAGAGATATGGAGGCCCAAGAATGTTTCGATAATGCCAATACCTTTTCTTGGATGAAAGAAGGAAGTGACCTTTTTAGACAAGATAGATATGTTGAAGCAATTGAAAGCTATGACAAGATAATTAAAATAAATCCAGATTATGTACCAGCATGGAACGCTAAAGGTGGTGTTTTTTATTTTCATGACAGATACCCCGAAGCCATTGAATGTTTTGACAAAGCGATTGCAATAGAACCAAATAATGCATATGCATGGTACTACAAAGGATTATCCCTTAAAGATCTTGGAAGAGATGTAGAAGCCCAAGAATGCTTTATCAAAGCTAGAGAACTTGGATACAAAGAATAATAATTTAAGAGAGTATCCTATTAGTTTTTATTATTATTCCTATATTTTAATAAATTCCAAGGACAATCTTTTTAAACACCAATGTATAATATTGGACATCGAGGACTTTAGATGTCCGAAATACAGGTTTTTGAGGTCCTTGCGAAGATCCTCCCATACCTTGTATCGCTTGGTATAGGGGCCTTTGCAGGGTGGGGGCTTGTGAAGACTAAGATCCACGAGCTCGCCGAGTTTTTTAAGACGGTCGATGAGGCGCTCTATGACGACGCTGTGACCGAGAAGGAGTTCCGGGCCATCTGGGAGAAGGGCAGGGCCCTATTTCAATGGAGCTTTGCCGCAAAGAAGGGGGAAGCTTGAGGACTTTCTTTAGCACGACTTCAATCCACAACGGCGAAGAGGTAGAAAGCTGCACCATCACAGATTCTGAAGGGAGTTCTGTCTTCATAACAGAAGGCGATTGGATTGAGATCGGAAAGATGAAAAGGTGGGCCGTCCCTGGCGCTAGCACGTCAAACGTGTTGGAGGAAATCCCATGCCCGTAGATATAGAATGGGCGAAAGCCAACGATATGGTAGGCCAAGAGTTCGAGTCAAACTACATTCCCGGTACAACTGACAAAGATCTAGAAGATGCTAGGGCATTGATGGAGAAGCTCCTGAAGAAATACGGCAGCAGGGATGCGCTTGAAGCTGATGAGCGTGATTGGGCGAAATACAGAAAGGCGATGTATGTCGTTGCATCACGGTCTAAAGACACGATGGACAGAGCAAACAAGGCAAGAGAAGATCTGCTCAAGAGAAAGAACCTGTTATCACAGTTCTTTGACGACAACAGGGAAATCCTTTTCAAGCTGCCGGAATGGGCCAGGATCAATCTACGAAAATACACTGACTACGGCCTTTTGGTTGACCAGGAGTACCTCTGGCAGGCCTTGGGAGAGCTAGGCGAGGACGGGCTTATAGGGCACTTGCTGAACGTTGCAAACTACATCTACCTAGACACTGGATTCCTGGGCGGGACAAGGGAGGACTACGATGCCCTGCAAAAAGGCCCCGTCAGGAGCATATATCATAGACCCACATGCAAATCCCAAAAGACAGTCCATCCAAGTTGCGGGAGCGGTTGTAACAAGGTCTGATGCCTGATGAAATGCCCCAGCTGCAGGTCGACCGGCTATCCAAAGGATAAGAAGAGATGTCCCCACTGCGGGACATTTCTTATACATGAGCACCTGTGCCCCACATGCAGGTCAAGGGGCGAGATCCTCCCAACGATCAAGTGCACGCTGACAAACGGCGAGCCTGCAACAAGCGTTTATTTTGAGGGGAGAAAAGTCCACTTCCATTATGTGAGGCTTTGCAGCAAAGGATGCGGTAGCTATCGAGCGGAAAGAAAAGATTCATAGGTGCGCTAAATGCGGATTGGAACTCAAATGCCCGGACTGCGATACAGGGCCGCTTTATTGCAGGATATGCGGCAACACAATAAAGCATCCGGCGGAGCACAACTTCACCTGCCCCGTCTGCTTTTCAAATCTTGGGAGGAAGGGATACGGGCTTAAGAGATAGGGCCAAGAACAGGCTCGTGCTTGATGTTTCACATAGCCAGGGTGATGAAGGATTTATTTACTCTGTCAAGCAGCACCTCCCCCTTGGCCCAAAAAAGTGCACCGGCGGATTCAATCTTGTTGTAGTTCCGTTATCTGACGGCATACTCACCTCAATAGACCGGGACAACTTCAATGTCGCAGTTGACACCGAGGGCAGATTGATTCTAACAAGGCTTGACAGGAAGATCCAGCTTGTCTTTGACTATGACAAGGGATTCATGACGGGGGTTCTTGGGGGCGTTTTATACGATACCTTTGAGATACCTAAGCATGAAGGGACCGACTACCACGGCTAGAAGATGACGGGATTATTGAAGATATCCAAGGAGTCCTTGGGGGAGAAGGAAAGAAAGCTCTATTCAAAGCTTTACAGGCACATCATAGAGAGCTTTGAGATTGACGAGCTTGCGGCCGATCAGATATCTCTTGCCCTGGTATGCCAGAAGTGCATACTGCTCCCAAGGCTATTATCCGGCGAAGATATTGACATAAATCAGGCGAGTGAATCCATAAGGAAGTGGCTTTCCGAGTACAGGCTGACGCCAAAATCGAGAGAGAAGGAGAAGGAAGTAACGATCAATCTCTCAGCCATTATTGAAGAGATCCACAGGGAGAGGGAAAATCCAAATTGAAGCCCTTTTTTGAAAATGATCTTGGGGAGATCTATCAGGGTGACTGCCTTGATGTCATGAAAGAGCTTCCTTCTGAATCGATTGATCTTCTTCTTACAGATCCGCCCTACGGCTATTCATTTTTAGGAAAAGACTGGGACAGGGCAGTGCCAAAAGTAGATATCTGGAAAGAGTGCAACAGGCTTCTAAAACCTGGATCATTTGCATTTATCATGAGCGCACCAAGGCTCGACTGCCTTCTAAGAATGGCCCTAAATTTAGGGGAGGCGGGATTTGAGATTGGATTCACACCGATTTACTGGGCATACCACTCTGGATTTCCCAAAGCGCTTGACATATCGAAAGTGATCGACAGAAGGCTTGGCCTTAAAAGAGAGACCGTTGAAATGCCGGGAAGGCAGAGGTCAGCACTTTGCTGGGGGAAGCACTATGCCTGTGGCAGGCGGGAGATTGATTTCACGCTTCCTGCATCAGATGAAGCAAAAAGCCTATCCGGAGGCTATGCAGGATTCCAGCCAAAGCCCGCCGTTGAAGTGGTAATAGTCGCCATGAAGCCGCTATCAGAAAAGAGCCATACCGATCAGGCCTTAAAAAATGGGAAAGGTGTAACGTGGCTAAAAGACTGCTCGATACCTACTGAAGACGGATTTTCAAGGTTTCCCTCGAATCTGCTCGCCTGCGATAAGGTGTTTGGCGGGGATTCATACATGTTCGACCTTGACATGTGGTTTGAGGAGAGGATGGGGTCACTTCCCAAAGACATAGCGGACAGATTCCCATTCCTCTTTGTGAAGAAGCCTTCAAAGAGTGAAAAAGAATCAGGGTGCGAATCCATAGGGCCAAAGAGGTGGTGCGACGATGAAGAATCAGTCGACATCCCTCAAAAGAGGAACAGGGCGGAAAGGCACAACTACCACCCAACTGTGAAGCCAGTAAAGCTCATGTCTTACCTGACCGTTCTAGGGTCTAGGCCAAAAGATATAGTTTTGGATCCTTTTCTTGGAAGCGGCACCACGGCCATGGCGTGCGAGCTCTTGGGGAGAAGATGGATCGGCATAGAGCTTGAGAGGGAGTATGCGGAGATAGCAGCCGCCAGGATATCAAACTCTGGCCTTAAAATTAGGGCCAGCTTAGGGAAAGAGAGGCCTGATTCTTAAAATGGACATGAAATCACTTCTCGCATCCTGGATAGATGATCCTGTGAGATTTTCAGTTGACTGCTTTGGCGAGGAGCCGGACGATCTCCAGAGGCCCATATTTAAAGCGGTGGCAGAGCATGACAGGATTGCTGTTAGAAGCGGTAACGGCCCGGGAAAAACCTGGACTGCTGCAAAGCTTGGGCTGTGGTTTTTTGTCACAAGGCCAAAATCAATTGTTGTCACGACTGCGCCAACTTGGCAGCAGGTGCAGCGGATACTCTGGAAGGAGATTAGGGCAAATATCTCAAAGGCCCCGATTTTAAGGCCATTTCTTTATCTTCCGCCAAGGGATGCAGAGGTCTTAATGATAAGGCCGGACGGTAGCTATGGGGACGACTGGGCCATGATTGGAAGGGCCTCAGACAAAAAGGAGAACATGCTGGGATTTCATGCGCCTTATCTAATGTTCATAGTGGATGAGGCGTCAGGTGTGCCGGATGAAATATTTGAGGCCATCGAGGGGACGCAGACTCAAGAAGGTGTGAACTCGTCCAAGATACTTTTGATTGGTAATCCCACGAGACCAGAGGGATTCTTCTACGACATCTTTCATTCTAAAAGCTCAAACTGGAAGACCTTTCACTTAGATGGGAGATTAAGCCCCCGAGTGTCAAAGCAGTGGATATCCCAGATGGCTGAAGATTATGGCAGCGACAGCCCGTTCTTTCAGATCCATGTGCTGGGGAACTTCCCGCCTGCAGACAAGAACACCTTGATACCTCTAAGCTGGATAGAGAGGGCGCTTGTTGATCCAGAAGGAAAAGGAAATAGCACAACATATTCGGGATTTGATGTTGCAGAGATGGGGGATGACTACAGCGTCTACATCAAGGCCACTCTAGAAAGAGGCATATTCAATATTTATGATATAGAGTTCATGGCAAAGCTTGAGATATCGCCCCTCACGAATTGGGCAAAAAACAAGCTGGAAAATGATCCGCCTGAGAAGCTTGTAATAGACTCAAACGGCGTTGGAGCGGGCGTCTACTCAAATCTAAAAGAGGAGGGCTATCCCGTGATAGGATTTAGGGGAGGGGAGTCCCCATTAATGCTTTCAGAAGAAGCAAAGTTTGCCAATCTTAAATCCCAGGCCTACTGGAATATTAGATCATTGTTTGAGAAGGACGAGATTAGGATACAGAAAGTCCAGAATTATAAGAAGCTTGTATCGGAGCTCTCCACTATAAAATATGATTTTGATTCCAAGGGCAAGATCATCGTGAAGAGGGAGAAGGACAGGAAGTCGCCCGATTTTGCAGATGCGCTTAGCCTATGCTGTTTTGGGCCATATCTCTCAGCACAAAAATTAGGGGTGGCGCTTGTCGACATCTGGTGAGATTAGGGCCGGAAAGAATTCCAAATACACCGACCAGCAGATCAGGAAATGCATCGATTATCTAGAGAAAGGGCATAGCGAGAGGTATGTGGCGTTAAAATTAGGGCCGGACTGGACAAGGGAGAATGTCAGGTATTACAAGAGAAAATATGGAAAAGATTAGTGGAACATTTATTTAAGCTAGGTCTACAATTTATATCTTGTTGCATATTACTATTTACATTAAACCATTATTGGAGATTATATCCGTTATATTTTCAATCCTTGAATAAATCTTTCATTAGATTATTAATATGCTTCTTTCTATTTTTAGTTTCTTCTTTATCAATCTCAATAGAAATTACATCGCCTTCCTTAGCATTAGGGAAAAGAATTTTTGGAACATTTATAATTACTTTTCCTGGCAATTCTACTACGGCAGAATCGCCCTCAAAACGATCTATTATTATTTTCATTTATTTCCCTCCTTATTCTGGTGGATGGCATACCTCACATGGTGTTAACCCTTGAGCTTTGGCTTCGGCCAACGTGATTGGTATGCTGCTGTCTTTTAGGTACTTGCAATCAGCTCGGTGATATTTCTTTCCTGTCTTGGTCTTATACACAATAATGTCCTTGTCGTTTGGTACTGTGTTGTTTGTTACGGTGTTTTGTGATGGCACAACAGTATTATTATTTATTACTGTATTTTGAGGAGTTACATGTGAGTTGTAACTTGAAACATTTGCATTAGTTGTAAGGTTTTGGCCATCGCTTGTTATGACTATTGTTCCGCTTTCATCAGTACGGTAAACACTTACCCCATAAGTATTAAGCTTATCAAGCGTTGATTGTGCAGGATGACCATAACTGTTTTCTTTGCCAACGCTTATAACGGCAAATTTAGGGGACACAGCATTAAGAAAATTGATAGAAGTGGACTCAGAAGAACCATGGTGCCCAACTTTTAATACATCTGATTTTAGATCTGCTCCTGAATTAAGCATTTCCTGCTCAGAAGCATTCTGTGCATCGCCAATAAACAAGAAAGAATTGTTCTTGTAGATTATTTTAATAACAGAGGAATAATCATTTAGATAATCATATGAAACTCCGATAGGCGCAATCATTTTTATCGTTAGATCTTTATCCAAATCAATTGTAACTCCTGCCTTTGCGGTGTTAATCAACAAGCCTTTACTTTTAATTTTTATCAATAGGTCTTCATAGGTTTTAGTCGAAGTTGTAGCTTTTGGCATATATATTAACCCAATGTCAAAATTATCTATAATATATTCCATTCCCCCAATATGATCTGCATGTGGGTGAGTTGCTACGAGAACATCGATTTTTTTGATATCTTTGCCTTTAAGGTAACTATATACATAAGTTTGAGTTGTACTGCCACCTGCATCGATTAGCATGTTTTTGCCGTTAGGAGATTGAATTAGTATACTGTCACCCTGTCCGACATCAATAAAAGAAACTATAAGGGGTAATCCTGTAGTTTCATCTGTTTCTAAAGGAATTTCTTCTGGAGTATCTGCTACTATTTTTGTCTGTTCCGGTGTTATATCCGATACTGTTTTGCCCCCTAAATTATTAATGTCTTCTTTTATAATTGAATTTGAATTAAAATTTATAGAAACTAAGGCGACTATCCCCACGAGTAAAACAAAAACAATAAGAGGAATAATGACAATTTTTCTCAAAGATTTTTTATTACTTTTTTTAGTTTCACATGGGAGGGGTTCATCCTGAGTTTGATTTAAACATGAAACACAAACATTCCCAGTCAAAGGCCCGCCACAATTAATGCAAAAATTTTTTTGAGGGCTTATCTGAAACGTTTCTTTTCTTTGATAATCTTCTTGTGTTTTCAATTTCTTTGCATATAAAACTACATCTTTTAATGGCCCTTCAAAAACTAGTTTACCATTTTGATAAAGTAGATAAGTATCCCTATTTTTCTGTCTGATAGAATAATTATCTTTTTCCATTCAATATCTCTACGGGTTTTCACCCTATATAAGAATATGGAAAAAAATAGGGAAAATAGGGAAAAACATTTCTTTTCCATTTTAATACCTGGCCCTAAAAATAAGGCCAAAATAAAAATATGCTCTTAGTCAATTGTATTATATCAATAATTCCAAATTAGTTCGATGACAAGCAACTGGACTTATGGTGGGATAGATGCGCCTTCTGTGGCGCTAAATATAGCCGACAACTCCAAGACAATGGAGGAGGTAAGGGACAGAATAAAGAGCGAAATACTAAGGGCGCAGAAGAGCGTCTTTGGAGAAAAGGTCAGAGGCTACCACAGGAACTACGTCAAGAGCATGGCAGTAGTTTTGAAGATAGCAGAGACATGCGAAAGCAGGGAGGCGTTCATAACAAACGTTGAGGGTGTCTTAATTGATAAGCTAAAGGACGCCGAAGTGTAATCGGCCCATCTATTCTTTTTATCTTTCCTTTAGCTCTTTTTTTAGTTTCTCTAATTCCAAGAGCTTTCTTTCAACTTCATCTAGCTTCTGCCTCACGGCCTCTTTTACAAAGTCAGCCCTTGAGGTGTAGCCAAGATCTGTTTCTTTGACTATGTAGTCAATTCTTCTCAATAGCTCTTTTGGGAGGCTTGCACCCTGATGCTCTTTTGCCATAGGACCACTATAGATAATCTGCCGCCTGATATATAAAAATTTCGTTACATATGTTGGAAAATACAATATGCCTATCGAAAATCTTTTACTCTCCTGCTTATCTTTTGGTATATAAATTCGTCATATATGACGTATTTATAGGGCGAAAGAGCGGTAAGACGATGTGGGCTCCAAACGTCCATAGGCACCATTACACATCTATTCCGCTCCGCCAATCCAGGAGGTCTGGATTTTGCTGACAGATGAAAAGAAGAAAGAATTGATTGAAAAGCTTGGCGTATCCGATGAGGAGTTTGCCGAGCTTGTAAAAAGAAAGAGTGAAGAAAAGAATGTTAGCCCCGGAGGCGCTACGCTCCTCCTGTATTATGAGGCGTTCAATAAGCCGAAAGGTGTTGACACCACACTTGAGAATTTCTCAAAGCCAAAAGAGAAGATGGATGATCTTTTTGAGGATGCATCAAACTACCTCTCGCAATATGCCGCCGTAAATCACAAGAACGAGCCTGAATGGCTTGATCGAAAGCTTGAGCTTGAGATGAAATTCTCCAGGAACGAGTCGCCGGAAGAGGCAGCTATGCTTTTGGCATACGCTTACGGCTGGAGGGATGGAAAGCCCCTCCCAATGTCCAGTTTTAAGGCCAGGCCAAAGATAAGGCCAGACTGCATTTCTCTTGACAGCCTTCTATCAAAGATAAATGACCCTGTTCACCGTTGCATTCAGAAAGACAATCCGGCCCTCGTCATTTATCTTTGATAGAAGGCTGTCAAGAGAAATGC
>JAAZKM010000076.1 GCA_012799835.1 Candidatus Methanofastidiosia archaeon | reverse complement strand
TATCTATTAAATATCTTAAAATCATAAGCTCTGCTAAAGAAAAAGTATATTGCTGCATTTCTTGCTCTTTAATGATAAATTTTACAAAATCAATATTATCAATAGAGCTATATATTGTCAAAGACACAGCATCATTATAAGAACGATACTTAGGATATGGTTTCCCCATTGAGACCATTTCCTTAAAAATAATGTCTACACCTTGTCCTGTTCTCTGAACATATTTTAATCGTTGTAATGTTTCTGCAATTAGCTTATTTCTTGGTATAGACGGGTGTGTAATTATATTTTTCTCCGTAATCCCACCCAAGAATCCTCCTGGATTTTCGATTACTACTTTATCTGGATAATGTTTTACATATACTGCTCCTGTATTTTGATAATCTCTATGTGCCAATGCATTCAGTAGTGCTTCTTGAAAAACTTTTTCAGAAAATTCTGCTACCTCTAGTCTAAATAACCCCACCTGTATGTTGACAATCTTATTCATATTTTGAATTTTCTCCGTTAATCTATCAATAATACTAATAATAGGCTGTTTAAGACCCAGCCTTGCATCGTATTCTTCAGGATTATCTAGAGAATAATGAAGATAAATCACTTCTGCCTGCGGTAATAATTGTTTAATCGAATTTTCTTTTCCAACAAAAAGTAATCCTGCAATTGTAAGTTTCTCCTTTTCCCCATCTGATTTTATAAGTCCAAGATCACGAAGAAATGCCATATCATCCAATTCGGGTAAGGTTGATTTTGAGTCCCTAAGTTTTATTTTCTCTTTTAATTTATATATTTCCAGCTTATTGATATCAGCTTCTGTACTCTCATCCACAATTTGTCCAGAAAAATCAGGATTATGTATAGAAGAATATTTATTGCTCATTTCATCCGGATAAAATGGTTTGGAATTTCTTCCTAATCTCTTCAGGCATCTTCCATCCGTAGTTGCATATGTTATTCCATCAGATTTCACCGAAATCGCAATTACTATCTTCCCATCATATTTGAAGTCATAAATTTCAGTAAACAACGATGGCCTTGTCTTATCATATATGGATTCAATCAATCTTTGACTGTCATATTCTGGATCACACCCAGTAACTTCATGTGTTTCGTCCTCTACTCCAAAATAAACTGTACCACCCTTCGTGTTAGCAAATGCAATTAGTTCCTCAACAACTAATGTAACTCTTTCTTTCATATTCTTTGATTTTATCCATGATTTAAATTCAACTTTATCTGTTTCACCAGCTTTAAGAATATCTTCAAACTCTTCTCTTTTCAAATTATGATCACCTGCCTTTTATACTTCCTCAATTTTTCAACCTATATCCATCAACTTATCCATTCGAGTAACTTTCGAGTTATTTATCACACTCACTCGGAAGACACTCGAATACCAATACTTTCTTTTCCTTAGTTTATATATACTATAATGTTTCTAGCCTTTTTGTTATACATAAATATTTACCTTTATATTCTAATAACCTACGAGAGAACCTTATATGGATATTTTTATTTTGGTTTTAATAATATTCCCTAAAATACATTAAGTCCATAAGATAAATCTCGGAAATTGCAAGTCTCCTGTTACTACTCCACGCCGTAGATTTCATCAATTTCATCTGTTCACTCCGTTCACATGAAATTGGAAATCCTGACAGGGGTGATACCATCCATTTCATTAGTTCGCTTTGCTCACATGAAATGGGGTCATCACTCCGCGCCGTAGGTTGCGGATTTCTAGCTCCTTCCAGTCGCTACAAACCTCTTGCCGTAGGTTTCTACAATTCAACTTCAAGCTTTGCTTTCGTTTCATTGGAAACCCTGACCGAGGACCTTCCGGCAATTTACCTTGTAAATTGGGATAGGTCTCTCAACCCTGGCAGTCGCTTCCTAACCAATCGATATCCTATCTCTTGGGGAAGCTTTGCATAAGACCTGCCTCTATTTTAAATAAAATAGGGCTAGGGCTTCAACAGGGGTAGCTCTAATCATTCTGCCTGCGCCAAATGAGGAGTCCTACTCCACGCCGTAGATTTCATCAATTTCATTTGTTCGCTTCACTCACATGAAATTGGAAATCCTGACAGGGGTAGCACCTACAGTTCACCTTCCCTTGAGGTCGGTTCACTGGGTGCTACTCCCACTCAATAAAGAGCATGCTTAAAAGTTACTCTTTTTTGTTGTTTAGTATCATTTTAGTTACTGTTTTGTTGTTTTTAATACCTGCTTTTCTTATTTTACAAGTTTTTTAGTATCAATACAGCTTCAACAGTGATGCTGTGATTTCATCATCATTTGAAGATTTTCCTGTTTCCAGAATAGGCGCTTTTGTCAACTGAAATGTGTACCACTGGGGGTTCGGACGTTTATTTGAACTTTCACAATGCGTAACCTAGGCTCTTACTATAATCTACAGGACTCATTCTCCCAAGTGATAACTAAATTTTTTTCGGCATACCATTTTATATATTCATAGTACCATTTTCTAAGGGCCCCTTTGTAAGGGTAGCCTAACTCTCTCATTACTGTAGAATAACTTAAATCATATTGTTGTGTATTAGCAAATTTACTGCTTTTAGACGCTGTTCAGATGAAAACAGCACCTCCTGATCTGTTTAAGTCCAGGTTTTGTCCGCACCCCTACTGGTACACTTTTATATTAGCATAAGCAATAGCATTCAGAAATAATATCAAAGGTTAGTCTGACTTGGCTCCTTCTTGTTGTAGAACGAAGTAATCCTAGTCATCAGCAATTAAAAGGTCAGGAGTCTTAATCTTTTTCCTTATTCTTATCACTTTTATCTCATCATCATTTTCTAGCAAATTAATTAAATCATGAAGCCTGAAAAAGTTTGCTTTTTCCTCTAGGTTAATTGCCTTAATCCCTACTGCAATAGCTAAATGAGTTTTACTTGTTCCAAGAAGTCCCTAATAGTTTGATCACTAATAGGATATAATATTGAATTAATGCTTTATTTTCTGGTCTCTTTCTATCTATAAAAAATCTACCTTTAAAATAATTATAATTTACCTTAAGAAGAGATTTTTTCATACACATACTATCTCACAGTATCTTTTGGAGTGATATTATTCACAGCTTTTTTGCTTATTTTTTGCCGACCCATGGCCTTGGTGCTCGCTTAACAGTTCATGGCATTTATGCTTTGTTTCGCCTGTCTGATTAACAACAACAAGTTCTTGATAATCATTATTCTCTTTGTCAATTATCCTTCGAAACATAGCAGTATTTCCATCTGCTTGTGGTTTTTCATCTCGAAAATTCATTTCCAAGACTTTTTTATTTGTCGTTGCATTCTTTTTTATTATTTTAATCTCTTGAGTTAATTTTACACCATCTAAATGTGGCATGTAGTTTTTTGGTTTTTCATCATTACACCGTGGACATATGCCAAGAGTAGTCATAGAGAAAAAAATGTTTCCACATTTACCACAAGTTAAATCATATCCTTTTTTCGCAGCTTCTATCATTTTGAATAAATTTCGATCTGATTCATTTTTAAGTTTTATGCCTAAACCGCTTGTTAATTCACCAGAACATTTTGGGCAAACGCTATGTTTACTTTCACAAGTTTCATAACAATTAACACATCTTTTATATATAAAACCTTCCGCTTCCGTCTCATTGGAGATTTTATGAAATTCAATCGCAAAATATTTGGGATTCCTTTTGAAGTTTACAGAACCATTCCTTTCTTCTTTTTTTAAATATTCTGCAACCATTTTTGCTCCTTGATCTTTTATATTTTTCGGAACATTTAAGCGATGCTCTAATGCCTGTTCATTTATTTTAAACCCACTACTGAAAAAATTATCTAAAAGATTGCCCCAGTATTGGCAACCGCAATCTTTGAGCGCAGATATGAAGTTATTCCACCTACATCCATATATGTTTGTATCTTTATTTAGGTTTTCAAGTTTATTTGATTTAATCAACTCTAAATCTGTCAAAATGATATCATCAAATCTAAATTTTTCAGTTTTCAATAACTCTATATCAAAGCATTTAAAAAATTCATTAATAATTAAACGGGCATTAACGGCATCAGTCGTTAAAATAGAAATGTTATACGCAAAATTAATGGTAGCGGTTGGAATATGTGAATATTCATCCTTTGCCATAAATGCAGCAAGCGTAATATTTTCATGTTCATCCCCAAACAAAGGAATCTTATTAACAATCTTTCCGTTTCGGTACCTTTCCAGAATTTTACTAGGTTCTTTGTTTCCATTTAATTTAGTGGCAATGACATTCTCAAACTTAAAAGATTCAGCTATTTTATCTAAAACAAGAAAAATAGCATATATGTTTTTCTGCCTGTCTTCTTCTCTCCAAAATTGAAGGGTCTTGTTTTCGCCCAGAAATGGCAATAGTCTTATTGAAAAAAGCCACATAAAAAAACTAATTTGTTTATGTGAGAATTCATATAATGTCGATTCAAATTTTTCATAAAAATCATTCATTCTTTAGTATCTCCTATTTTTATTTATAGCTAAAATGAATACCTTTCTATTTTGTCCTTAGACTAATATTGAAATCTAACATTCAATCTACAGCCTAAACTATCAAAAAACATACAAATCACTCGCTGGCTAAACACCATTTTTTATAATTGCTAATGACTATTTCGAATGGAAAATTGCTTGTCCCCATGCCAATTAATTATCATTCAAATAACATTTCGCCTTTTCGGTACCTTTTTAGTATCTCTAGACAAAATTGCATCTTGTAAAAATTTATTCTATAGGCTTTGCAGGCTTCTTGATACTATTCGTATTCCACTGTTGCGGGCGGTTTAGATGTAATATCGTATACCACCCTATTTACTCCTTTCACCTCATTTGTTATTCTGGTTGACATAATATTTAACACTTCATGGGGTATTCTGAACCAATCAGCCGTTGTAGCATCTACGCTTGAAATTGTTCGTATAGCGATAGTATGTACATAGGATCTCTTTCCGTCTATCACCCCGACACTTTTGATATTCGGAAGCACGGCAAAATATTGCCAGATTTCGCCTTCCAAACCGGCTTTCTTTACCTCTTCCCGAACTATGGCATCTGCTTCTTTTACTATGTTTACTTTTTCTTCCGTTATTTCGCCCAGCACTCTCACTGCAAGCCCCGGGCCGGGGAAAGGCTGCCGCCACACGAGTTCATGTGCTAGATCCAATTC
>JAAZKM010000007.1 GCA_012799835.1 Candidatus Methanofastidiosia archaeon | reverse complement strand
TTGACACTAGGACAATTATATCATGGGCTTAACCTAGCCGATTGATATTGATTATATAAAATTTAAAGAAAGGAAAGTATAAATCTTAGTATCTAAAGATATTATACGAGAGAGGTAATAAAATGAAAAATGGTTGTAAATTAAGGGATCCGGATGTTGGATGCAGGAACTGTGTGAGCAATAGCAAGCACATATGTGAACAAGCTGACGCAAATCGTTTTATTGAAATGCCCGTATACAGCGAAGAAAAGAACGAAGAAGGATTTTATGAACTTATTGGATTCCGTAAAGAATATGTTGACTAGGCAATTCAACCTCGTAAAATCGATTTTAAGGCGGGTACGGTTTCAGACAACCAAATACCCGCCTTAATTAAGTATTATTATTTTGCCGTATACTGGCTAGACGGCACCATCCTTTTTGTTTTTTTATAATAAATTACATGTTTTTGTAGAAAATTTGTTGTTTATTTTAATCAAGTAACATATAATATAGTTATGCAGGAAGATTACCGTTTATTGAGAGACCAAAATACCGATATTTGGTCTTCTCTTTTATATAAGCGTAAAGGAGGAATTAGCATGGCAAAACATTCTGCACTTGATATAGCAAAACATATTATCTCTAAATGTACTTTTGATGAAATGCCAATAAGCAATTTACAATTGCAAAAGATTTTATATTATATTCAAAGAGATTTTTTAAAAAACTCAGCCGCTTTGTTCAATGATAAATTCGAGGCGTGGCAATTCGGTCCGGTTGTTCCTTCAGTCTACTATCAATACTGTGGATTTGGTGCATTGCCAATAAGAATGCAGTACTCTATAACGCTGGATAGCTTGACCCCTGAGGAACTAAAGTCTATAAATGACATCATTGATAAGAAACGAAAAAAAAATCCTTGGGAACTTGTTGAAGAGACGCACAAACCTGGAGGCGCATGGGACAGAGTATACAATAGCGGGCTCGGAAATCATCAAGAGATTTCTGTGGATGATATAATTTTATATGGATAGGTAAAAGTCATGAATATTACAAATTCAGAAAAGCAGTCGGCATTAAACAAGCTACTATTTGAACTGGCTAAGTCTCAAATAGCTCTTAAGATGCCGAGAGATAAAAGTAAAATATATGTATGCCTAGAGGATATTTACTGCGCTAAAGAAAAAGGAAACGATTTTAGGCATTACTATTCTGAAATTTTTTCTACACTTTCACAGATAGACTCAGATCCCGAATTGGGCGATCTTGAAACCTTAGCTCAAAACATGTATGAAATAAAGAATGGATACAGGCCAATGAATAAGAGAAGCAAAAGCCACAAAGACTGTATTGATGTTTCTCCACAAATTAATAAATTATTTGACCATGTCAATTTAGACATAGCCAGAATCCAGTATATGAAGAAAATCGAAATGCAAACACTTGAATCAAAAGAAGAACTTTCTCACGTTTTGAATTCAGCTAATGAACTCAAACAAAGCGTAAGTAGTATGCAAAAAGAATATATTACTATATTAGGCATATTTTCTTCAATTGTACTCGCCTTTGTAGGTGGCATTACTTTTTCATCATCTGTTTTAGAAAACATCGCAAATACAAGCGTATACAGAACTTTAACTGTTGTTGTTTTTATTGGCTTCGTTTTTCTAAATATGATTAATATTCTAGTGCAATTCATCATAAGAATAAATCATAAAGTGGTGTTAGTATATAACTATGGACACGGAAAGTT
>JAAZKM010000075.1 GCA_012799835.1 Candidatus Methanofastidiosia archaeon | reverse complement strand
TTGAGAGAGAGAAAAGATGATATTCCGCTATTGATAGATTATTTTATGAATAGAATATCAAAACGAATTAATAAAAAGGTTATTGAATTACCTAAGGATTACCTGAAAGAATTGATTGAATATGATTGGCCTGGCAATATAAGAGAACTTGAGAACCTGATAGAACTAATGCTAAATACAGGTTCTATTGATTACAACCATATAAAAAGCAAAAAGCCTATCAGCAGTGAAAACTATATAGATATAGAAGAAGCCGAATTTAATCTGGAAAAAGTAGAGAAGGAGATTATTATAAAAGCTCTGAAGAGGTTCAAGGGCAACATTACCAATTGTGCAAAAGCACTAGGTATAGGAAGAAATACTCTGTATCGAAAAATCAGCAAATATAACATAGACTGTTCTGAATTTGAGACATAATCGATATATATGGAATAAAAGTTATCCAATTCTATTAATGAAGAGCAAAACCGCAATTAGCGCAGTAAGGTGAACCATATCATAAATCAAAACCCAAATAAACTCCCATTTAAAAGGGAGTTTATTTATTATTTATACTGTTAATATAGATCATTTTAAAACTATTTCGATCAGAAGCCCCAAACTTTTGATAAATATTTTGGATGTGTTTTTTTGCAGTTGCCTCACTTATATAAAGTTGGGAAGCAATTTCTTTATTTGAGATATTTTCTAGAAGCTTTAATGCCACATGGCATTCTCTATTGGTAAGCCCATATTCTATAAAAACTCTTTGTGCAAGAGCCGGATTAAACAAATCATTGGTATTTGATACAGATTCGTCATTTTGCCCGCTTATTTCTTTTTTTGCAGGCTCATTAAGTAGTATGTTAAGTATCAAATATATTATGCTGCCATAAAGCATAGGCAAAAGTGATTCGGTAATGTCCCAACTACCACCATCGGATACTCTCATATTTGATATAGAGGAAAGAATAGATATGAGAGTAGTAAGAAAGCTTGAAAATAAAAGGTTCCATCTTAAGCAGGCAGCTATGTCCTCCTTGCTGAACTCTTTCTTATACTGTGAAGCGGTTAATATTACCGTGCCTAGTATGACAGAGAAAAATGGTTTAGGACGCAAAATAAGTACCCAGTTAAAGTTAAATAGAAGGCTGAGAACAAGCAAATAGCTTAACAATCCAAATATCTTATTTAGCTGCTTCTTCATCAATATATTCCTTGTCCATTGTTAGTATCATCGATTTTACCTTAGCCTGTACAGGAAGAAGTATAAAGACAAAAAGTATTGAGTAAAGAATGCTAAGGATTGATACTGCTATGTTTTGTCCTATGTGAGCCATGTTGCTTGTATTTGACAGAATTGAAAGAATGCCTATTATGCTTCCTAATAATCCCGAAAATAATAGCAGCTTGATTGCAAGACGTAGAGAAATTTCTGTACGGTTTAATTCAATTATGGACCAGACGTTTATTTTTTTGCCCATAATTTTGAAAGCTCTGATAAAATCTGAAAAGAGCCCGGATGCCATAAGCATGGGAAGACTAAAAGCTAGAATGATCAATATGCTTGGCAGATCAATAAAAAATGCCAAAGAACCAGATACCAAAGTAGTAAATACTAAAAAAGCGATGAAAACAACAAAACCTACAAAATACATAAAAAACCTCCTGATTTATAAATTTAATGTATGGTATGTTCTAATATTAATCTAAATCTGAATAGAAAACTATACTCCCACAGGAGTAATTAAGGAGTATTTTCAGCTTAATTATTCAATTTATGAAATTATTGGAAATTATAGCATTGATAACTTGTATAGAAATGATTTTGTCACCTTATACTATAATTAATCCACTCTAAAATATTATTACAAAACGAAGAAAGAAGGGATTATTTTGCGTAAAGATTTCAAAGGAGTGGTATCATATTTACTAATACTGGTATTATCTGTTTCATCGACCTTCTTTCCAAGTATGGCTATTAAAGCTCAAGCTATAGACGAGAAAAAAGATGTAAATCTTGTAGTAGATTCGCCAGGTCATGTAGATATTCTGCCTAAGAATTTTCGTAAAACTACAGACTTAACCGTTATAAAAGACAATAAAAACTTAAATTTAACGGGATTAGATAAATTAAATATCTCAGGCAGTCAACAATCCACAGTGAAGAATCTTCCTATGTTGATTGATGCCATTGGAACCTCATTGCCAATAACAGTGGTAGATTTAAGGCAGGAATCCCATGGATTCATTAATGAATATTCAGTCAGCTGGGCAAATGAAAAAAATAATGCCAATGTGGGCTTGACCAGAGAGCAGGTTTTGATGGATGAAGTAGAAAAACTAAAAAGCATTAAATTAAACGAACCTATTACTTTTTACAATCATCCTAAATTAACTGTAATACCCACAAAAGTTCAAAATGAGAAGAATCTTGTCAATACAAAAGGATTGTCTTATAAAAGGGTAACTGTCAGGGATGGAGGAATACCAACTGATGACATGGTTGATTTCTTTATAGATATTGTTAAAGCTCAACCAAAAGATTCGTGGCTTCACTTTCACTGTAAGGAAGGTATAGGAAGAACTGCTACTTTTATGATCATGTATGACATGATGAAAAATTACCAATCAGCCACCGCAGAAGAAATTATAGACAGACAAGTGGCATTGGCGAATTTTAAAGAAAGTACAGCACAATCTTTTTATAACAAGGAAAGGATAGGTTTCCTTAATAAGTTCTATGAATACTGCAAAGCAAATGGAGATAAATTCGATGTAAAATGGAGCCAATGGAAAAAAGCTGCTGCTTGTTCAGCAGCTTTTCCTATTAAGCACATTTCTAATACAACTTTGAACTATATAAAAAACCCAATAGTGCCTAGAAGGTTATATGTTGTTTTTCTGGACTCTTTGACA
>JAAZKM010000074.1 GCA_012799835.1 Candidatus Methanofastidiosia archaeon | reverse complement strand
GTGCAGGACTGGCACCGCCATGTTTTAATGTACAAATCTGAAAAACATTAGGATTGTCCCAACCTTCCCGGAGTGCAGAATGAGAAAATATAAAGCGTACTGGCTCATTAAAACTTAAGAGCCGTTCAACACGCGCTTTTAAATTTATGTAATCATCAAGTGCTAAATCGGGCCAAAAGTTGACGAGCTGGATCACATTATTTTGACTACCTATACGGTCAATACGGCCAAAACGTTGGATAATACGTACAGGATTCCAGTGTATATCATAATTAATACAGTAATCACAATCTTGTAAGTTTTGACCTTCAGATATGCAATCTGTAGCAATAAGAAGATCGATATTATGAGGGTTCCCGGGCATTACAAGTTCTTTCTCTTTAGATATTGGAGAAAAGCAGGTCAAAATAGTATTCATGTTTGCAGGTAATTTAGGAATTGTGGTTCTACCATCAATAGATCCAGTAATTAAAGCGCTATCAAGTCCAAATTTTTTCTTGACATACTGACTAACATTTTCATATAGATATTCCGCTGTATCAGCAAATGCTGTAAAAATAATAATCTTTTTATTATCTGGATTAATTGGGTTTGTAATTTTATTATCTACAACTTTAATTAGTTCATTTAGTTTGCAATCATAATCTGGTGTTATATCTTCAATCATTAATATTAGTAGTTCTAAAGTTTCTAAGTCAGCAGATAAATCACGTTGCCATGAAAGATAGTCCATATCATTTAAATCAATTTTAAAATTCTTTCCTACTGTAAAAACATCAATGTTTTGGTCATCAAAATCAAGGTCATCAAAATCAGTAAAACCTTGCATATTAACTTTCTCTCCACCGCTGAAATTATCTATCAATTGTAGTGTTTCGTCTATTTGGTTATAGATACGTTTTACTGTCAACTTAAAGGAATGGACTGAACTCTCCATTCTCTTAAGCAAATTGATACTCATTAGACGACGAATACCTTCTTCACGACCTGTCTGGGATAACCGCTTGCTATGTTCGGAATCCAGATCAACATATTTATTAAGCTTACTAGCAAGAATATAATTAGTCGGTGTGTAAATCGACAAATTTAGCTCCATTAACTGTTCATATATTTGCTCATAATTAATAGCATTGTTGAGTGTCGTGAGTTTAGGACGTAATGATATAGGCTTATTACGTTCTGGGAACCTACCAATTTCAGAAATATCATAGTACCGCTGAATATGCTTTCTAGAACGAGCAATAGTAACACTATCTAATACTTCAAAAAAGTCAAAATGAAGTTGCTTTAATAAAGATGCTGTAGTGCGAGTTTCAGGGGGTTGCTTACTCCAGATATTGTATACCTTTTGGGCCTGACGAAAAATTGTATCTATATCTGTTTTTGTATTAAGCTTTTCATTGATTAATTCAGGTTTACCTTCATACGCCAGTGCTAGTTGGTTACGCAAATCATTAAACCTGTTATTAACTGGAGTTGCTGAAAGCATCAAAACTTTTGATTTTACCCCCGTACGAATAACCTTATTTAATAACTTAAGATAACGGTTCTCTTTTTCATTATATTCTCCTGTAGTAGCGCCACCGTTGCGGAAATTATGATATTCATCTATGACAACAAGATCGTAATTTCCCCAGTTAATTCGGTCAAGAGGTAAACCGATTACCGAATCCCCTCGCTCCCGCGATAAATCAGTATGAAAAAGAATATCGTAACGCAGGCGATCCTTTACCAGTGGATTATTTATTAGGTTCCCACGGTAAGTCATCCAATTATCTTTTAGTTTCTTAGGACAAAGAACAAGAACATTTTTATTTCTATTTTCGTAATACTTGATTACTGCAAGGGCAGTAAATGTTTTACCAAGACCAACACTATCTGCAAGAATACAGCCATTGTATTGTTCGAGCTTATTGATAATTGCTAGCGCTGCATCTTTTTGAAAGTGATATAGTTTGTTCCAGATAACACTACTCTTAAAGCCAGTTGCTTCGTTAGGCAAAACGTCTTCTGAGATATCCTCTAAGAATTCACTAAAAATGTTGTAAAGAGTCATAAAATAGATAAGCTCTGCGGAGTTTTCCTGATAAACGGCTGAAATGTATTCGATCACTTCTTCTGTTACATCTTGAAGACGGTTCTCATCGTTCCAAATGTTCTCGAATAGTCGAATATACTCACTACTGAACGGAGCTTCAAACCTGTTAACCATGTTATGGATATTATTACCGCGTTCACAGCCTATATCAACAGTTGTGAATCCATTTAGTGGCATATAAGTCAACTTTTGCTCATCTGTTTGTAAATTTAGAAAACCGCCCATGCTTTCGTTCGTGGCATTAGATTTAAAAATAGCTTTCCGGCGAATCCAATTAGCACATTCCCGTGCGATTGCTTTTTGTGTCAGTTCATTTCTTAATTTAACTTCATACTCAGTGCCATAAATGCTTCTTTCTCTATTTAACCTCGGAATATAAAACTCTCGTTTTTCTTTTGGGATTTTTTCGGCAACAAATGTCGGAGAAGTAAAAATAAACCTCATTGAATCAATTTTATTTAACTGGCTTTTAAGCTCCTTATACGCATAAATAGAAAAGCAGGCAGCAGCAATAGAGATATGGCTTTTGGGTTTAATAACTTGTATCAAATCATCTCTAACTAATTTTGTTGTATTGTTAAATACTTCCATATAATTACCTCCGGTAATAATATATTGGAAAAATCTAATCTCAACAAACAGCACTTACGCATACCAATATCTATCCTTGTCTGCCTTCTAATTATATGTTTTCGCCGCGCACTATCATTTCACCTTGCTCAAAAGTTAGTCCATCAACGTTTAGTTAGACTTATGCTAAAACTGTATGGATTAGAGATTTATTCATGATAAAAAAACAGCTAATATTTATCCCGTCAACAAACTAATCTCCTCCATAGTTAAAACTCTATGATAAGTCATTAACCATCTCTCATGAATGATTGAAATCTCCCCTCGTGGTGTGCGCACAACAAAATCTCCAGTATTGGCTGTAGCTAAATTATGTTTGACAATGTCCGCGTCTGTTCCCCAAAGAGCCATCCCTTGAATGACTTTTTTTCTATCCTGCTCCGTTGAAAGTTTACCCACAATCCATGTATGACAGTTGCTCAACCCCTTATAATCAACATCACCCGGATTCTGAGTAGCAAAAACACAGCATACGCCAAATGCTCGTCCTTGCCGAATTAGATAGTTTAAACCCCACTTAGCAGCACACTCATAAGGGAAACTGGGGAAGAGGGCCTGCTTACCGCCGCCGCCTCCGATTTCATCAATAAAAAACACTACTCTTGGCTTACCAGTTCCCGATAGCTTTCGCATCCATTTGTACAATTCATAAGCAATATGGGCTACGGCAAAGCTTCTATCTTCAAAATGGTCGAGCTCTGTAAGGTTAATAATATTAATATTTGTTTTGCCATTAACAGGGGCAACCATTTCATCAATATCTAAACTTTGACCCTCAAACCACATTTTTTCCGCACCAGTCAGCATTGTATTTATTTTGTTAAGTAACCTTTCTAGTCTTTTCTCAGTACAAATATACTGTTCTACAGTTAATTCCCCTATAGTTGAAAAAGGCGGATTTGCCACTAACTGTAATAATGTTCGTAGCCCTTTTTCTCCCTCTAGATTGATATCATGACGCCACGCATACTGAACAATCTCATATAGATAGTTGCGTTCATTTTCAATTTTAGTTCTTTTAGTGTTCGGGTATAGCCGGTCAACAAAAGCATTGATAAGAGAAGATAAAAGATTATGAAAGCTGTCGGGATCATCATCATAAAGTTCCTTCACATTTTCAGGAGCACCTAGTGTTGATGCAAAGGCTAAGGGAATGCCTTTGCTAGATCTGGGAGTAAAAATTCTTACATTTAAGTTCTTTTTGAACTCTACAACTTGTTGCCGCGTAATACCATAGGACTCTAACTGGCTGATATGATATTCAGCTTCTTGAGCAGCTCTTAATTCCAGGTTTTCCCTTGGCTCCTGATCTATCCATGGCAATAATTCATCAGGATCTAAGTTAGAAAAAGCTAAGGCAAGTGAGCTTAGATCCCCTTTTAAATCAATAATAATCGAGGGAATCCTTTTTCTTGCCGCTTCCTCAATTATTGCTTTCCCCAAAACCGTCTTACCTGAACCAGTTATACCGCAGATAAAAACATGAGTAAGTAGGTCAGTACAGGAAAGATAAAAATCTTCACCAAGTTCAAATTTTTTTGCACCAACCATATTGTATTTTTTCCCTAAAAATAATCCATCAGTAGTTTGACTACCTGAATTCTTTTCAATTTCAATAGAAAACAGCATTTCCTCTAAACTTTTTAAGCGTATTATTATCCTGGCCTGATAAGGATTTCTAATCTTTTTTACATTATTGCGGTACCACTCACCAAGAGCGCTACCTCCTAGTAAGTTGCGTTTCGGGTAATACTCAAATATGTAGCG
>JAAZKM010000073.1 GCA_012799835.1 Candidatus Methanofastidiosia archaeon | reverse complement strand
GAGATCCGATGATAATTGATAACAGTTCTGCATTTGATTCTCTTAATGTGGACTATTTCATGTGCAATAATTTAAAAATTTACAATAGATGTGACGACTCAGTTGTCCGTGATGGCAAGTTCATTAGAAGATCAAGAGGCTTTGTACCTCAGGGGATAGATATACCCCATTCAAAAAAAGTTTTGGCTTTTGGTGCCGAGCTTAATAATGTTTTTACGCTAACAAAAGAAAAGAAAGCATTTATCTCTCAGCATATTGGAAACACCAGCCGATATGATACTTTGTTGTTTTTTGAAGATGCAATAAAAAAAATGCTGGCTCTCCTAAATATGAAAATGGAAGAAATAGAGTTATTAGTATCAGATCTTCACCCGCATTATGAAACTACAAAGCTAGCTGAAAGATACTCTAAAGAAACTGGGATACCTCTTTTAAAAATACAGCATCATATCTCCCACGCGAGGGCAGTATTTACTGAAAATAAAATTGAAGAGGGTATTGCAGTTGTCTGTGACGGAACTGGATATGGTCTTGACGGAACTTCGTGGGGAGGGGAAGTATTTCATGTTACAGGAAATGGTGAAGAGCGCATAGGTCACCTAAAAAAATATGCCCTTGTTGGTGGAGATAAAGCAGCAAAAGAACCCATAAGGGTGTTAGTTTCTATTTTAAATGATGAAGATCTAAGTGAATACTCGGCCTCCTATAAATATGGCTCCGAGGGTATCGAAGTACTAAAGAGACTAGTTTCTGAAGAGAAGATTTTCTCAACTTCGTGCGGCAGGATACTTGATATGTTCTCTACTATGTTATTTTCTTGTTCGGAAAGAACATATGAGGGTGAGCCTGCAATGAAATTGGAATCTCTAGCGTGGAACGGGAATGACCTTAAAATACCAATTGACGTTGAAAATAATATACTTCAAATAGAAGATTTTGCAAAGGAAGTCTTTAATCTAAGGCATAAACATAGAAGGGAAGATCTGGCAAAAACTGTCCACATTTCTCTTGCCAATGCATTTTCTGAAATTGCCATTGAAACTGCTAGGGTTGACCACCTCCCGATTGGTTTTTCAGGCGGTGTGGCCTATAACAGGATATTCTCAGATGCTATTAGGAAAAAAGTTAAATCAAGTGGCTTAAGGTATGTTGAGCATAAACTCATTCCATGTGGGGATGGTGGTGTTTCGTTTGGACAATCTCTTTTTGCATACAAAAATATATAAGATTTTAACTCAAGTGTCTGTTTATGGATATAGAGTACATCGAGATTGAAAGGCTAAATACTCATGAGCGTATAGTTCCTAGTGTCCTTAATCGATTAATGATTAAGATGGAAAGAGAAAAGAAGTTCTCAGTTGCCATCATTGTTGATGGAGATACCATGACAATTCTCGATGGTCATCATAGATTTGAAGCTGCTAAAAGACTTGGGTGTAAAAAAGTCCCTTGTTTGCTTGTAAATTATAGCGATCCTGAGATAAAATTAGGACAATGGTTTCCAGTTATTTACGGGGATTTGGGCAAGATGGTAGAGATACTAGAAAAAAATGGTATGACTGTAAGGTATGAAAAGACTTTGAAGAAAGCCTATTGGTTACTTTATTCTGAAAAGGCTGATGCAATATTAGTTCCTAAAAAAGTGACAAAAGAGGAAGTTGTGAAGACCGCACGGAGGGGAAAACTTTTCCCACCAAAAACTACAAGACATATGCTTCCTAAGTTGAACAAATTTATTGATGTACCTCTTGACGAACTCATGTAACTATCTTGCAGCAGAAACTATCTTTATGATATCACCATTTTGAAGTTCGTAATCATCCTTTATTCTCATCTTAGTTCTTGCATTGACCGCATAAAGAAAACTCTTTCCAATATCTGTGTGTATTCTAAATGCCAAGTCCCTTGGCGTTGAACCTTTTTCCATTAGGTATGCATCAGGTAGCACGTTGCCTTTTCCATCCTTCATGTGCGACTCATCCTCTACGGGATATACCACTATTTTTCCTAAAATATTGAATACTACTTGATTAATAACGTTCTGGACGCCTGTACCTTCGTTTTTTTCCATAAAGTTCTTGATTTTGTTTAAAGCACTTTTTTGCATGTCAGTTAGAGTCCCAGATATTTCAAATGTTTTTTGAGAAGGAATGTATTTTACAAGACCTGCATTTGCCGCCTTTCTTAAAACAAGTTCAGCTTCAGCACTAATTGTGAACACTTCACCAATTTTTTCTTTTATAGCTTTAATATTCTCTGGTGGGGCTATGTCCACTTTGTTTAGAACTATTGTTATTGGTTTAGAAATTTTTCTAAGTGATCTTGCAAATACCAATAACTCCTCATCCTTCCAATGTATACATTGCTCTGGATTTAGTCCTGTTTCTCTAATTGAAGCAATTACAGTTCCCTCAGTGATGCCTATTCCTGTAAATTGTTCAGCGACTATTTTACAAAAGTCATGATGCCCTGAGCACACTTTTCTTGCGAATCTAAACCAATTATCATTTAGTATTCCAAAAAACCAAAGATTAATTTCCTCTTCTAGGAATTCTATATCCTCAAGTGGATTATGAGTTCCTACAGGAACTGGATTCCCCTCAATATCTGTTGACCCTGACGCATCAACTATATGTATCAATGTTTCAGCTCTTGAGAGGTCATTTAAGAACTTGTTTCCGAGACCCCTCCCAGTGTGTGCGCCTTTTACAAGACCTGCTACATCTATTATCTTTAAAGGAACAAGTCTTACCCCCTCTATACATTTTGAATTTTGAGGGGAACACGTTACATGAAGCTCCTTGCAAGGGCAATTATATGTTACATAAGTTGCCCCTATGTTTGAGTCAATTGTGGTGAAAGGGTAATTTGCAATTTCTGCCCCGCCAAGAGTGACTGCATTAAAAAAAGTTGATTTCCCCACATTAGGTTTTCCAATAACTCCTACATCCATTTAATTTCCTCCTTTTAAGCCAGAGAAAACAAAAGATAAGTAATGCAAATGATTGAGAAGAACATAACTACCCATATATGTTAATCTATATGGAGCCTATATAAAATTTGTCTTAAAAAAATATGTGATAAAAAATGATAATTATGCCACAACTTCTCTGTCAGATATTTCAAGAGCTTTGTCAACAACATCAAGAGACTCATTTATCTGTTTTTCATTTATTGATAGAGGGGGTGCAAACAGAAGTGTAGATATCATCTGTAAGAAAAATACTCCATTTCTCATACATTCCCCTGCCACTTTAGCGGGTATTGATACATGACCTCTAATGAACCTATCTTCTCTTGTTCCCATTTGCTCTTTTGTCTTTGTGTTTTTTATTAATTCAATTCCCCAAAACAATCCTTTTCCCCTGACATCCCCTACTGATTTATGGCAAGCCTTGATCTCATTTAATCTTTTTTCCATTATCTTTTCCATCTTTGCTGCATTTTCCACTAGCTTATTCTTCTTCATGTAGTCTATTGTTGCAACTCCGGCTGCACAGCCAAGCGGGTGGCCTGCAAATGTATGGCCTTCAACAAACCAATGGTCTTCAAAATAGTCAGATATTTTTTTAGAATAGGTAGTTCCGGCAAGAGGGACGTAAGTTGCAGATATGTTTTTTGCTGAAGTGATTATATCAGGTTTATAATTATAATGCTCAAAAGCAAACCATTTTCCTGTTCTTCCAAATCCTGTCATGACTTCATCTGCAATTAATACCACATTGTACTTATCACAAATTTCCCGTAACATGGGAAAATATTCCTTTACTGGGGGGATGATGCCATTTGAACCCACTATTGGCTCAGTTATTACGGCGGCAACTGAATCTTTTGACTCATATCTAATCATGTCACCAATATACCTAGCACATAAAATGTCACATTCTGGATATTCGAGCTTAAATGGGCACCTATAGCAGTAACAATCAGGTCCGTGCAATACCCCTGGATATCCAGGTTCATTTGGGTATCTCCTTGGATCTCCTGTTAACATCATTGCTATGCCGGTTGCACCGTGAAATGATTGATAGCGGGAAATAAGTTTGTATTTTCCCGTGTACCATTTAGCTGCTTTGACTGCCGCTTCGTTTGCTTCAGTGCCACTTGAAGAAAAGAATGTTTTCTTATAGTTTGGCCCTGTAATATCGGCCATCATTTTTCCAAGCTTTGCTCTTGCTTCGCTTCCAAGTCCAGAACTAACATAGGCATATTTATTAAGCTGTTCGATTATACCGTCATTTATTTCCTTTACATTATGCCCGCAACTTGAACTCATAAGTTGGGAGGAAAAATCAGTATATTTTTTACCCGCTTTATCCCAAAAGTATATACCTTCAGCCCTATCTACAATGTTAACTCTGACATCAGCTTGGCACATCCAAGGCCTCATGACATACTCTTTTTCCATCAGCGCATAATCTTCCATCTAAAGCCTCCAATATTTTAAAGGCATAGTCGCATAATATATCTGAATATATATAATTTTCGATTATATCATGGAATATCCTAAAAATATTTTAGTATTAATTAGTTAATTATCCAATATCCAATGAAAATTTGGTATTTTAAAAATATAACAAAAATTCATTATTTTACAGTGGATAGAATCTATCTCTTTTTATAAATTTACCCCATCCTTTTTCGCCTTTTAGACTGCCTTTATCCACGATTACTTTTCCTCTTGAGAGGACTGTTACAGGGTAGCCTTTTACTATCATGCCCTCCCACGGGGTGTAATCTGTATTTTGATGAAGATTTTTAGAAGTAATAGTTACCTCTTTTTCCGGATCAAATATAACTATGTCTGCATCTGAACCGATAGCTATTGTTCCTTTTTGTGGAAACATTCCAAATAGCTTTGCAGGATTTGTTGAATTAAGTTCCACAAATTTATTTATTGTGATCCAATCTTCAAGCACCCCTGCAGTGTACATTACTGCCATTCTAGTTTCAATTCCAGGCATTCCGTTTGGTATTTTTGCAAAGTTATTCTTCCCCATTTCTTTCTGTTTTCTAAAAAAGAAAGGGCAGTGATTTGTTGAAATTACTTGAAGATCCCCTCTCTCAATTGCAAACCAAAGCGCATCTTGGTCAAAATCTGATCTCAATGGAGGGGATATGACATACTTCGCACCCTCAAATCCAGGGTCAGTGTATCTTTCTTCGTCAAGAGTGAGATATTGTGGGCACGTTTCACCATAAATTGGAAGTCCACGTTCCCTTCCTTCATGAATTGCTTCAACTGCCTCAAGACATGAGTTGTGGACTATGTAAAGTGGTGCCTCGGCAAGCTCTGCTAAAGTGATAGCTCTTTGGCAGGCTTCCCCCTCAATTATCGAGGGTCTTGAAACGGCATGGTACATCGGTTCATTTTTATTTTCAGCTAACAGGCTTTTTGTATAAAGATCAACAATATGGCCATTTTCAGCATGGATCATAATTAATCCCCCAAGTTCTTCTGCTTTTTCAAGTGCCTTGTAGAACGCATCATCATCTACCATAAGTTCTCCCTTGTATGCAAAAAATAATTTGAAGCTAGAAATTCCCTCTTCCATTATCATTGTTTCCATTTCATTTAATGCATCATCGTTTACGTCGGTCATAGCCATGTGAAATCCATAATCAATGTAAGCATTTCCAGTTGCCCTTTTGTTCCATTCACCAAGCGCTTCCTTTAGAGTGCCTCCTTTTGATTGGATAACAAAGTCAACAATGCAAGTTGTTCCACCAAAAGCAGCAGCCTTTGTTCCTGTCTCCCATGTATCAGATGAGTATGTTCCCATAAATGGCATTTCAATGTGCGTATGTACATCTATGAAACCAGAAAAAACCATCATGCCTTTTGCATCAATTACTTTAGAGCCGGAAAGTTCTTTTCCAATGGCCACAATTTTTTCACCTTTAATACCAATATCTGCTTCATATGTATCTGTTGGAGTGACTATAGTTCCATTTTTAATGATGAGGTCCATAAAAATAACTCCCTTGTACTTCAACTTTTTTAAACTTATAAAACTTGTTACTTTAAGAATATAAAGTAATATTTCATTTTTCTATTAATAGTATATTATCTTCAGTAAGAAAATTATGATGATTTCCGTTTTTAAGGGATATGCCTTTCCCCTTAACTATTTCCAATATTTCTTTTATGGCATCATCCATGTTTTCACTCAAGACTTCATAGATATCCTTTTCGTCAAATATATCCTTAGCTTCACACACCACATAATCAAGGATCTCTGACAATAGATTATCTTTTATCTTTTCCATATTGTAATTCCGCTTACTTAATCTATCAAAAAGAACGGTAGGGCTGCATCTTAATATAATGGCTTTGTCTGCCTTAAAAGGGATATGAGAATCTATTATGATATTTTCCAATTTTTCTAATTCTTCTTCCATTAAAATTTCATCTACCACTATTTCACCTTCTTCAATTGGAAAATCAAAGTGATTTTTTGCATAGTGGCCAACGTTTATATGAGTCAAATTTAGTATCTCTGCCAGTTTTTTTGATATTGTGGTCTTGCCTGTTCCAGGCACCCCAGTGACCAAAAGCTTCATAACTACGTATATGAACGAAAATCTTAAATATGTTGTTAATATTTCCATGATATATATGGGCCCGTGGCTTAGACTGGTTATAGCGTCCGGCTGATAACCGGGAGGTCCTGAGTTCAAATCTCAGCGGGCCCACTACTGCTTATCTGTGTTTTATCACATCTATTTTTGGACAGTATTTTTCTATAGGACATATGCTACATTTTGGGCTTATAGGTACGCAAACATTTTGTCCATATGTCACGAGAATATCATTATACTCAATCCAGTACTCTTTAGGAAGTTTTTCTCTCAATGCAAATTCAGTTTGGGTTGGATTTTTTGTTTTAACATAACCCCATCTATTTGAAATTCTATGGACATGTGTGTCAACACAAATTCCAAGCTTTGCATATCCTAAGGTAATGACAATATTTGCAGTTTTTCTCCCTACCCCCTTCAATTTTAAAAGTTCATCAATTGTGTCAGGGACTACCCCGTTATAATCCTCCAAAATCTTGTGGGACATCTCAATGATTCTTTTTGCTTTAGTTTTATAGAATCCGACAGGATAAATCAAAGTTTTAATATCGTCCTCAGTTAGATTAATCATCTCATTTGGAGTGCTTGCATGTTCAAAAAGCTTAATTGAAGCTTTTTTTGTCACCTCATCTTTAGTCCTAAGGCTTAAGATGCATGATATTAAGACTTTGTATGGGTCCCTGTCTGCTGCAACTTCTGAAACAATGGGAAGAGAAAACTTCTTGATCTCTTCTTTTAGAGTTAGTAAAATGGATGATATGTTGGAATTGTCAATTATAGTTACCCCCTCCTAAAAAGTTTCATGAAATCTTGAATTATTTTATTATGATCAAAAGCCAAATTGTCTGGCACCTTATCTAATTCAAATAAAAATAATTCTTTGGCATCACTGCCAGCTTTTGGGATTCCTATTCCCTTACCATGAAAGACTATGCTTATTGTGTGGCCTCTTGGATCTCTATTGGGATCGGAATAGATCCCAAGTAAAGATAATTCAGCAACTTCAAGATCTGTTTCTTCCTTGGCCTCTCTGATTGCAGCACTCTCAACTGCTTCCCCATACTCGACAAAACCCCCGGGGATTGCGAAACTATCTTTAAACGGTTCTTTTCCTCTTTTAATTAAAACTAGTTTATTGTTAAATAAAATAAGTATGTCAACTGCCAGTGAGGGGGACATTCTCATATCCTAACTCCAATAAGGCGCTTAAAGAAAATGGTCACATATCCTAGTTTTGGGATTTTCAATATACTTCTCCCAAGAATTGCATAATCAGGGACGCCTGGAAGTTTTTTACCATTTTCAAAATATGAATCTTCAAATGGATTATTGTCACCTTTAGTAACGAAGTAGAGAGTTCCATCTTCTTCAACAATATTAATTGTTCTATGGACTATGGGTATGTCTTGGTAAGGCCTCTTGTATACAACTATGTCCCCAACTTCAATGTTTTTTGGATCGGCCCCTTTAATTACAATAATGTCTCCCCTGTAATAAACTGGTTCCATGCTACCAGATATAACAACTGCAACGGGATTCTCAACTTTTAAAGCATACGAAAGAGTCAGACTAATCACTAAGTAAAGTACTACGGCTATTACAATACCTTCTAGTATTTCTTTTCCCTCTTTCTTATAATCCAATATTTCACGACCAAAAACAAGCATTCTGTTGTATAAGGAATATAAAAAGCCTTTTAAAAGTTTATTGTTTGATTCAATTGGTGATTTAATGGAAGAGATGGGTGACGATTTTAATATACCAATGGCCCCTCCTAGTGAGGTTATGTCAAGAGTTATTTTTGAATTATCATATCAGGAAGTATTTCTTGATCTACTATTAAAAAAACTGGAAGAAAAAGGAATTTTAAAAGCTGAAGAATTTAAAAATGAAATTCAAAGAGAAATTGAACAGAATTATGGATATTATCTGGATAAATATTATGCCGGAAGGTAGCTATTTAACAAGTTCATAAATTACTGATGTCCACAAAACTGCACATTTTTCTAAATTTTCTATTTTAACAAATTCATCAGCGATGTGCCAAGTTTTATCAGCATCTGGCGAATGTGTAATTGTTGGTACTCCATTCAAATTCAATATTTTTGCAACTGTTATCCCTGCTGAGGTTTCAAACTTTAGGGGCATGCCAATTTCATGAGCAGTTTTTTTAAATGCATCAATTAGTTTGCTATTCTGTTCAATTATATGAGGGTAGTGTCTTGTAGATATTTCTCCCAGCCTTATATCTACATCTTTATCTTTATTTTTCAATAGCCCGATATGGCTAGACATCTTCTCTAGAATCATATTTTCAGTTATGCCAACTGGATATCTCACGTCTAAAGTAACTTTGCACCTAGAGGCGACAATATTTGGTGCGTTGCCCCCTGATATAGTTCCCACATTAATTGTTGGTGGGGTAAATCTAGAATCATATTTTAAATTAAAGTTAAATTTTTCAAAATCTGAAATTAGTTTAGATAGTTTGATGATGGCATTGACCCCAAGCTCTGGTGTTGATCCATGCGACTGTTTTCCGTAACTTTCAAGGTCGAACCATACCGCACCTTTTTCTCCAATTACGGCAGTATCTATTGAACCGTTATCAGGGACGATTGCATAATCGGGCTTAAAACCCTTCTCAACCATATATTCAACGCCAAAATGTGAACCCATCTCCTCATCAGAAACTGCACATAGGTAAATTGTGCCGTTAAACTTTAATCCACTTTTTACTAAAGCTTTAATCCCCGCCCATGAAGCCGCAAGACAGCCTTTGTTATCAAGAGCACCTCTTCCATAAATTTTGCCATCTTTCTCATAAGGTTGGAAAGGGTGGCGAGTCCAGCCCTCTCCGGCCGGCACCACATCTGTATGGGATATTATGGCAACGGAAGGTTTTCCTTTCCCTATTCTACCAATATAGTTTGGCCTCTTCTCATCTTTTGAGATTATTTCCACTTCGGCACCGATTTCTTCCATACATTTCATTATGGTATCATGCAACAGGTACTCATCCCCAGGAGGATTTACAGTTTCAGTTTCAATTAATTTAAATAAAAAGTCAATCATTTCCTCTTTATCGAGATTTGATTTAATTTTTGATGCTACTTCATTTATCTCCACTACAACTCCTCCGCATATTTCAAAGCCAGATAAAAATATTTCTTCGTTAATTCTTTAGCAGCATTATCAACAGCCGCTTTATATCCATTAACTTTCGCCCTGACGCATGCCCTATATCCTTTATAAAAGGAAAGTAGTTTTAGAATTTCTTTATCGTTGCTCTCAAGTATATACTTACTTGAAAAAGCCTCTGAGAGATCATCCCTTCCTAAAAATTCTAAATCCATGCATAAAAATGCAATTTCAGCTGCAACATCAGTAGTATTAATTCCAGGATTAAATTCAATGGCATCAAATATAAATGTATCTTTTGGAGTAACAAAGATGTTGCCAGAATGAAGATCTCCATGAGTTTCAATTATCTTGCTTTTTTTAATCCTTTTCTCAAATAGTGAGGCGTTACTATCCATAAACTCAATATTTTTTCCAATTAGTATATTGAACTCGTCGTTTGAATAAAGATCCCCGATAAAACATTCAAGGTCTTTAAAATTATCAAAGACATTTCTTTTGATATTGGCCAACGATCCATACTTTCCTTTAGAATCAATCTTTGCCATCTTATGAAATAAGAGCACTTTTAGGGCAATATCTTCGATAGTATCGACGGTAATTTTATTTTTTTCAATTAGATTTCTCATAATGTATTTTTCAGGCACCCTATTCATAACTATGGCATAATCAAGTGGGAATCCAGAATCAGAAAGTACCAATGTATCGCCTTCTTTTACCAATGGCGAAACATTGATGTATAAGTCATGACTTAGTAGTTTATTTATTCTAAACTCTTCCTTACAGTAGAATTCTCTTGTTTCTAAAGTTGAATAGTCAAGAAAAGTAAATTTAACGTCTTTTTTGATTTTGTACGCACGTTTCTTCGTTAAAAAAACATAAGAAATATGTGTTTCCTTAACTTCCTGGATCTTTTCACCAAATGTTTTGTCCGAAATCATTGATCTTAGATGTTCGTTCATTAAAATTAAATAATACCTGTATTTAAAAGGTTTTATGGCCTTATACGGTGTTAGAAATTGAAAGAAGCCTGTAGTGAGGCCTATTTTGATTTATTGGGAATAATATCATTATATTTATATTAGAAAAAAAGTGTTTCACCCGAAACTTTATAATATATAGTAAAAACACTATTTATGTGGTCTAATGTGTGGAATCGTTGGCATTATCAATGAAGGTAATATTTCAGTAAAAAATGATCTCTTAAAGTCGTTGAAAAGACTAGAATATAGGGGTTATGATTCAGTTGGCTTTGCGGATGTCCAAGGGAATGTGGAAAAAGATGTAGGGGAAATATCCAAATTCATGGATTCCATAAATGACTACAAAACATCATGCGCGATTTCCCACACAAGATGGGCAACCCACGGTGGCGTTACAAAAACCAATTCCCACCCTCACTGGAACTCAAAAAAAAGTATATTCACCGTTCATAATGGCATTATTGAAAATTATGAAGAGTTAAAAAAAGAGCTTGTTTCTAAAGGCTATAAATTTATTACTGAAACTGATTCTGAAATCATTTCACATTTTTTTGATGAAGAGCTCAAATCAAAAAACATGATTGAAGCGATTAAATCCTTCATCAGAAGAATCAAAGGCACTTACGCCATACTTATCATTGAAAAAGGAAAGAACAGGATCTATGCAATAAAAAAAGATTCTCCTCTTGTTTTAGGGCTTGCAAAGGATAGATTCTATCTTGCTTCTGATATCTATGCATTCTCTGATAACACAAATAAGGCGATATTCTTCGAAGATGAGGAGTTTGCAGTTGTTGACCCAGATAAATACACATTTTATGATTTGAATGGAAATGAGTTGAAAAAGAGCATTTATGAATTCACTTGGGCAATAACACAAGAAGAATCTGTCAAAGACTATCCACATTACATGATAAAGGAAATACATGAGCAGCCGATATCTTCTCAGAGATTATTAAATTCTCTTGATGGTGAACAACATGAGAAAGTAACAAAGATTGCAAATCTAATAAAAAATTCAAAAAGAGTAGTTTTTACTGCTGCCGGAAGTTCATATTATGCTTCACTTTTAGGGGTATATTTCCTTAACAGGATTGGCATTAATGCCCACACATTAATTGCAAGTGAGTTTCAGAATTTTATGTTGGTCGACAAAGACACCCTTTTAATAGCCATATCTCAAAGTGGAGAGACAATGGATGTGGTGACAGCCACAAAATGGGCACGAGAAAGAGGCGCTAAAATAGTATCTCTAGTAAATGTTCCACACTCAACGCTACAACGAATATCTGATATATCGCTTGAAATTCATGCAGGGCCTGAAATATCTGTAGCCGCCACAAAAACTTTCACAAATCAAGTAGTGGCACTTTTATATCTCTCCTATATATTAGGATTCTCCATAAATATGAAAACTATACCTGAGAAAATTGATTTTGTAATCAATGAAAATGAAGAGAGTATTAAACATTTAGCAAATGAGCTCTACGATAAAAAAGACATATATATAATCGGAAGAGGTCTTTCATATCCTCCTTCAAGAGAAATGGCATTGAAATTAAAGGAAATATCCTACATACACGCAGAAGGTATGATGGGTGGAGAGCTAAAACATGGAACTATTGCATTGATAGAGCCGGGCACACCCGTAATTGCTTTAATCCCTGGAAAAGATTTCGATATGCACTCAAATGCAAAGGAAGTTGAGGCACGGGGAGCACGCGTCATAAAGATAGCCAACATGATGGAATCTGATTTTAAAATCAATGTAACTATAAATGATGGTAAATTTGCTATCCTTTCTGTTGTTATTGGTCAGCTTTTAACATACTACATTGCAAGAAAAAAAGGACTGCCTATTGATAAGCCTAGAAATCTTGCAAAATCTGTTACAGTAAAGTGATCAAAGACCTTGCCAAATCTTATCCCCTATATAGTGGAGGGTCTTGATAACTTTGCCCTCTTTCATTGAAGAGATCTCATCAAAGGAATACATTGCAATGCCTACTGCAATCGGCTTTCCATGTTTTTCATCTATAATTATTACAGGGCCATCTTTTTCTATATTGCTGTCTATCTCTTTTATCCCGGGTCTCATAACATCAGCACCGTTAGATATGAAGGGTACTGCACCCATATCTATAACTATTTTTCTAGGGATCTCTTCTTTTTTAAGAGAGACTAAGAGTTTTAAAGATGGAATAAAATTATTTTTAAGTTTAAGAAATGAAGGCGTATTATTCACATATATGATATCTATATTTTCATCCAAGTTTGATATCTTAAAAGACGACTTATTATCAATGAACTGCAGAATATTTTCGCCAAAAATATTTTGAATGGAGTTTAAAACAATCTTAATTTCCCCTTTTTTCAAATCGTGAACTGGTTTTTTCTTCATATAAGTATTATATAATTTTAGTTTATATTTAAGTTTATAGGAAAATTTTTAGTGGATTTCGCCGTTAACTTTAAATACTATTCAATGTTGATTTCATAATAGGTGATATATTGGCTCAGAGACCACTCGACATCATACACAGAGCTTTGGATTCCAATGTCCTAGTAGAGCTTAAAGGCGGTAGAGAGTTCAGAGGAACTCTTAAAGGTTATGATATTCATATGAATCTTGTAATGGAAGCTGCGGAAGAGCTTCAGAATGGAGAATCTGTAAGAAAGTTGGGACATGTAGTTGTAAGAGGAGACAACGTTGTTTTGATTTCACCAAGTTTGGAGGATTAATACATGAGTAAAGGAACACCTTCCTACGGTAAGAGGAACAATAAAACACATGTGAGATGCAGAAGGTGTGGAAATCATTCATATCATGCTTCTCATGGCGTCTGTGCATCATGTGGCTTTGGTAAATCTACAAAGATGAGAAGCTACAACTGGTGTAAAAGGAAATGATTGACACAAGAATTATAGTTGAAGGGGTTTCAGATGTTGAGACCTTATCAAAGGCTATTCAAGATTTAGCTTTGGGTTCTGAGTTTGGAGTTACTATTTCTTCTATAATTCCTACTACCAACATTGATATAGCTAAAAAGTCAATAGTTGGTGCAGATATTGTTTTAATTGCAACAGATGCGGATAGATCAGGTAGGGAACTTGCCGAAAGACTTTTTGAAGAGCTTAAAGGAAAAGTAGTTATTGTTGAGCGAGTAAAGTTTCCAAAAGGCAGGGATCTTGAAAGTACTGACCTTTTTTTAATATCAAAAGAAATTAAAAATAGCCTTGTTAGAATTGGATTAAAATCGCTAAAATCAATTGACATACTAATTGAAAAAGAGAAATTTATACGCTCTCTTGAAAAAGACATGTACGCATTTAAGGTTGAGAATGAGGATTTAAAAAATAAAATAAAAACTTTTGAAGAATCTTTTGAATCTATTGAAAGTGAAAAGGAATTAATTAACAAGCTTGAAGAAGATATAGACAGATTAAATGTTGAAAAAAATGAAATTGAGCTTGACAATTCTGAAATTAAAAAAGAGCTTATGGCAAAAGAAGATAAAATCCTTGAATTAGAAGCGAGGTATAAAGACCTTGAAGCTAAGATTTTGAATATATTCGATCTTAGAAACTATTGGTCAAAAATATCTAATGACAATCCACCTACAGCTTCTGAGGTAAAGAAAGCTATTGAGATATTGGGACTTGACAGAGTCGAAGCTTCTGATGAATTTATTGTATCTCCCTCTGAAGAAAGCGTATACAAGATATTGAGATTAATAAAAATGGGCAGAGAGCTCAATAAGAACTATTGATTTTTCAAACAATTTTAATAGTTATAGTCCATTAATTTTATAAATTAATCAATAATGATTAACTCTAGGGCTGGTAGCGCAGTGGAAGCGCACTCCCTTGGCATGGGAGAGGCCGTGGGTTCAAATCCCACCCAGTCCACCAGCATTATTCTGATTTTATTTTGAAGAATTCAATTAAAGATAAAAATAAGACGCTCATCTGTCTATTGTGAATCAGACAAAAAACATCTTATCTAAAATATTCTATGGTGGTGAGGATCCAAACAACTTTGGAATTGGGTATCTACATTGGGTGGAAAAAAGACCGACTTTAAAGTATATTAAGTGTAGCGATATTTCACGTTTCGATAGTGCTGGTATTCACTTTGAGATTACCACTATACCCTTCCATAGAATCAAACTAATCTTCAACAGAAATGGAGAAATTATATTCAAAAAAGATGTAGAAGGACTTGTTATCTCATTACCACAAAATCTATTTATTTAGATTTTTATTCCTTTTTATAAAATTTAAGAATAATTGAACTAAACTATTAAAAAAAAGAATTAAATATTAATTATTTTTGTAGTAGTTGCGTGAACTGTTTCTTCTCTGGGAATTGTTTTTGCTCTTTGTGGGATATTTTTTTCTGTCATGTGAATTTTTTTCATTGTCAGTTGTAATGGCTATTATTTTTTTCAAATATGGCTTTTTGACATTTTCAATTGTAAATGATGGGTATGTATCAAGGATTTTTGTGAAGTTGTTGTAATCCCTTTCCGTCAATAGATTAATTACTTTTCCAGATTCCCCTGCTCTTGCAGTCCTGCCTATCCTGTGAACATAGTCATTAGAATCATTTGAAATGTCATAGTTGTATATATGGGATACATTATCTATGTGGAGCCCTCTTGCTGCAACATCTGTGCATACCAATATTCCTGCTTTGGCGTCATTAAATTGTTTAATGTTTTTTAGACGTTTGTTTTGTGTGAGCCCGCCATGAATTGCAATTGCCCGTATATTATTTGCTCTAAGATTTTTGACAACATAATCAGTAGTGTTCCTTGTGTTGCAGAAAACCATAGCAAGATCTGAATTTTCAGTTTGTAATAGGTGTATAAGAAGTGACAATTTCATGTTTCGCGGTATGTCATAATAGACTTGCTTTAGTTTATTCGGATCCACCATCTTCTCTGCAGCCACACTTATTGGTTTAATCATATATTTATTTGCTAATCTTTTGATGTCACGAGAGATTGTTGCAGAGAAGAAAAGTGTTTGTCTGTTTGTTGGACATTCCATTATTATTCTTTCAACATCCTCCAAGAATCCCATATCAAGCATCCTATCAGCTTCATCTAGGACTAGGATTTTGATATTAGAAAGATCAATAGTTCCTCTTTGTAGATGATCCATTAATCTGCCTGGTGTGGCTATTACTACCTGGGCTTTTGGTATATCTTTAATCTGTTGATTAATAGAAACCCCTCCGTAAACTGGAATTATTTTTAAATTTTTTTGGCTTGAAATTTGCCTTAATGATTCTTTCACTTGCTCTGCAAGTTCTCTAGTTGGTGTGAGAACTAATGCTTGTAGCCCCCCTTTTGGAATTACTTGTCCAACTATTCCACAACCAAACGCCAATGTTTTACCTGAGCCTGTTGATGATTCCCCGATTATATCTTTACCTTCCATGATTTCAGGAATGGATATTTTTTGTATTTCTGTTGGAGTGTCAAATCCTAATTTTTTTATGGCGATAAGTAGCTCTCTACTTAAACTTAAGTTTTCAAAACTCATTATATTTACCTCTTGTTAAATCCAGCATTGCCCATAGAAAAAGCGAAATGTTCAAAGTTGAGCAAGTGCCCTCTCAAAAATAGTAATGCTACTAAACTTAAGAATTAAGAGTTCATTTATAAGTGTTTCTGAAAGAAAAAATTAAGAATTTAAAAAATAATAATTTAAGGTACTACAAGATCAATCTGGATTTTATCAAATACGCCATTGTCAGAATATGCCATCATAGTTACCTTATAGGTGCCTGAAGGAACCTCTGTGCCGACTGTGAATGTTGCTTGATATGTGCCTAGATTGTGTGCTTTAATCTTCTGGGAGCTTGGAGTGATTTCAACAGTTACACCTTGAGGTAATCCCAAGAATTTTACTTTGACATCATTTTGCGTAAAGAATCCTCTGTTTTCTACCTGAATCATTGTCTGTTGTACACCAGGAGCGACATTAAATCTGGATAGAACTTTTCCATCTTTTATTACTGTAGATCCACCTGTGACTGAGAATTGTTCTATGTCGACTTTTGGATAAAGTGCTTGTTTTCCCCTCTCACAAGAGCAAATTGAGTATAGCTTCCAAGAAAATTCAAGTGGACATGCAGGAAAATCACCTCCAGAATGATTTTTGACTCTAACATGGGTTACGTAATTTAATAAGATGCTTGGAAAACGTAATTCTTTCTTTACCGACCCACAATCTAAAAATCTCATAACGTATTCATCATTTTCATCTAATTGAATAAAATCAAAGTCTTCAGGTAAATCTTTGAATCCTATACCTATTTCCCAGCTAGGGACACACGTTCCACATTCTGTGGCGCCTTGTATTTCTAAAAGATACCAACAGTCATTAAGCACTGTTGGTGGATAATATATCTTAGGGGGAGCGCCACCATTCAAAATTGCACTATCAAATTGTAATATTTTCATTTGATAGCAATCAAAAATTGGAATTTCAATATTTTCAATTTCCTCGTTAGTTTGACCAAAAATAGCTGGCAATGTACCAATAGCTAATAACAATACAATACTTAAAGAAATATATTTCTTACTCATATGTGCACCTTAGCAAAAAGTAAACAGATGCTATATAAATTTTTCTACAATTGCCAAATTTAGATATTGTAATACGTCCTAAAAATCACTTTGATATATCTGATCCATAACATACTCTTCCTTCCCATCCAACAGTATTTCAAGTTCCTTTGGGGTCAAAAGTGGTTTTTTGTATCTTTTTGCATCATCAATCCCAATTCTTGGACACGCACAAACAACATAGCTATCATAATCAAATCCATAGAGCTTGTCTGGTGAAACCTCATCAATAAGGATTATATCGGCAGAAAAATTAGATTTTTCTATCCGTCTCTTTATTGTTTTTGCCAAAGCCATTCTCTTTTGTCCTTTTTTTGATGAAACTATTATTCCAAATTTCTTCGAATCTTTGGCCCTAAAAATCGCCCCAAAGCGTTCTTTTAAAATCTTGTCCTTATAGTCATTCAATGAATATATGCCATCACAATCAAAAGCAAATACTTTCTTTTCTGTAGATATTGCAACTCCTAAAGGATGAAATCTGCCCTCTCCAACAAAGATAAAAAAGTCAACATTATCTGAAATATTCAAAGCAGAAGAAAAATCGCATCCTAACACCTGTCCAGGATATTTAACTCTCACATCCCCTCTGCCAATTAATACCTCAAATTCCTCACTTTCTAGATATTCTTTTACTTTTGGGAGTTCTCTCACGTAATTTACAGTTGCTACTAGTCCGACTATCTTCCCTTCCTTTTTTAAAGAATTGATATTATTTTTTAATACCTCCATATAAGGAAAAATAAAGTCAACTTCAATAAATATTAATGGAATGTTGCTTTCAACTGGTAGCGATGCATGACCAAAATTAACTAAACAATCACATTCCATATCAAGATCAAAGCTAGGAACATCACAAGCGCCATAATTAAAGTTTCCAGAAACAATTACATCATACCCTTGTTTTTTAAGTTCACTGGAAATGTAGTCGGCATAGATTTTTAATCCCTCAGGCAACACCAAACCAACTCTTTTAATCTTCAATTCCTTAAGTTTACCAAATAAAACATCCAAATCAAATCGATACTTCAATCCTTTTCCACTCCTTTTCTTCTGATGGAACTGTTATTTCTTCTCTTTCGATGGCTTTACTAAAAGAGGAATAAGTTAGATTTGAATTATTCTCTACACCTTCGATAAGAAACTTACCAACATCACTTCCCCCAACAGAGATAACATACTGTATAAATGCGCCCTTCAAATCTTCAATCCTAACATCTTTTATGTTTGAGGTAATGTATTTCATCTTTTCTTTAAGTTTAGAAAAATCAAAAATGTAATCTTCAAGTGGGGTGTGGGGTTTTGGAACAAACGGATTAAAAGAGGATTTAGTCCTAATTATCCTTCTTGATTTTTTTATAAATTCTATAATCTCATCAAGATCTTTTACCTCTTCTTCAGGAAGCCCAAAAATAAAATAAAGTTTTACAGATTTAGAGTATTTTTTTATGAGATTGATCTTTTCAAAAAACTCTTCATCACTGTAATATTTTCCTATATCGTGCCTTAGTGATTCGGAAGATTCGGGAGCTAAAGTTATAGTATCTTGTCCAAGAAAAGGTATTGTGCCCAAATTTATGTCTTTTAGTTTTAATGAAGGCAAAGAAATTTGAAATCCTAGCTCACCTATGCCATTAATAATTTCATCTATGGATGAAGGCATATCTGATCCTATCAATGCAATTTTCTCAAACTTAGTTCTTTTTTGTCCTTCCTTTACTATACGAATCAATTCTTCTATACTCCTCTCCCGATATGGCCCCAAAGCATTTCCAGTTAAACAAAATTCACATCTGCTCCTGCATCCCCTTGATACCTCCAAAAGAAATGTTCTGTTGAAAGACTCTTCAAAATCCCCCCATTGGATTGGCTCATAAAGAGGATGGTATGTAAGTTCTTCTATCCTTCTTTTGATCTTATTTTCTCTGTGGATTTTAGGAATGTAGATACCTTCTATCTTTGAAAACTCCTCTATCTGCTTTTTTGGATCTTCAAGGGAGGAATAAATATCTAAAAATTCGACAAGTGATTTTTCAGCGTCACCAATAAATGCAATGTCAAGAACATCCTTTAAAAGAAAAGGATTTACATTAAGGGGACCACCAGTAATCACCAGATGATCTTTTCTTTCATCTCTTAGCAAGGGAATATTATTATTTTTTAAAATTTTTAATAGATTTATGATTCCATATTCGTAATTTAAGGAAAACAATAATGCTTTGAAATTTTTCAACATATCTTTTGTTTCAATTGACCTCTCAAAATCTAAAAAAAATCGTTCTATTGAAAAGTCTACGGCCTCATTTACAATGTTATAGACGTAGTGAATACCAAGATTTGAATTCCCTGCACGATATACATCTGGATATATCAATGCAAATCTGTTGGCGGCTCTTTTTTTTATAGTACCGTATTCGATGAATCTCATTATTCCTTCCACCCATCTTCCCCGACTAATGGAACAAAAACACAGCCACCATATTTTTTTGTTTCAAATGTCCCATCTTTTCTCTTTTTTAGTACCAATAGCTCCTGATAGTGTCTTTCTTTGCCAACTGGCGCGATTATCATTCCATCTTCCTTCAATTGATCCTTCCAGCTCTGGGGTATTTTGGGGGCAGCGGCAGTTGCAATTATTCTATCATATGGTGCACCTTCTTGGTACCCTTTTGTACCATCACCAAGAACAACTTTTATAGTGTATCCTGCATTTTTTAGATTATTGATGCCAAATTGATAGACTTCTGGAATTCGTTCTATTGTGACAATATTTTCTTCCCCACATATTTCAGCGATTAGGGCCGCATTGTAACAAGACCCTGCCCCTATTTCTAGTGTTTTAGTGCCAAATTTTAGGTCAGAAACTTCTAGCATCAATGCGATCATTGAAGGCGCAGATATAGTTTGGCCCCAGCCAATTGCTAATGGGGCATCTTTGTAAGCATCGTCTTTTGAGACATTGGGAACAAACATGCTTCTATCAACTTTCAAGAACGCATTCTTAATGGACTCATTTTTAATGTATCCAATTTTTTCAAGATAAGAAACCATCCTAAGCCTAGATTCATCTTTTATCGACATTAAGACTCCTTCCACGTTTAGTAGACAATGAGCAATAAATCCTTCTTATTTCAGATGCTTGAGCAGATGGTTTATATCCATTTGAAGCCAGTATCTTTTCTACAGTCATGTCATATCCTTCTAAAGTAATATTGTCCCCTTTAGAAAAAATTTCTTCCCTATCAGAAAATGCTCTAAACGAAAGATGGCCATTTTCCATCTTTAAGGTAATTTTAAGTACCGTTGGAATATCCTCCGGTATTAAGTAAAGGGTATGTATATCTTTGGCCATGGCCAAATCCCCTTTTCTCTTGGCATCAATATGATTCACAAAGTATTTTTTCTTGTTGACATCCACTAATTCTCCAACTCGAAATGTTTTATTTTCCACAGTATCAAGCATTATTTTTTTAGAATTTTCAAAATAAGAAATAACAGCAGTTATCCTAATAGGTACCTCTTTATCAACGACTGTTTGAAAAACTTCCCCGCAGGTATTGCATTTTCTTAGTTCCTGTCTTCCCCTTTTTTTAAGTACTTCAAATTCTGTATGCTTACACACATTTTTTATGAAAACTTTATATTTAAAATAGTTTTCGGAATAATAGAAAGTTCAAAAATCATGCTTTTTATTTTAAAAGAACATATTCGTTTTTACCATAAATTATAAAAACTTTTAAATAAATATGGCATGATTGGAGACGCCCAATGATCAAAAGAATAATTGGATTATCAATAATGGGTTTAAGCCTTATAATGGGTAGTTATTTTTCTATATACTTTAGTTTAATTGGCAATCAAATGATGCTTCTAACACTTTCAGGCGTTACTATTGTTCTTTTTATCTTTGGATTATTGATATTATTGTTGGATAGAAAAGAACGAAAATTAAAAAAAGAGAAGAAAATAATCCTTGAAATGATCAAAAAGGCTAGAGTTGCACAAGAAAGGCAAATTTATCCTAAGCCGCCTGATGACCTAATGAGGGGAAAAATCTATTAAATTACTTTAAAATCAAAAACCACATGCCATATCCCGGGAGAATATTTTTTAATTTTTTTATAATAAATTGATTCCAATTTTTTTCCTTTTTTTGCTATGACTTTTTCTATATCTTTTTTGAAATGTGGCTCCAATTTTTCTGTAATAGTATTGTGGTAGTGAATTACTCCTCCATCTTTAATCATATCTAAGGCCTTTAAAAGAAATTTCTCTTCATGGGAGAAATATCCCATAATAATTCTATCTGCTTTAAAGTCAGGATTAAAGTCAAGACAATCGGTGTTGATTGGAACAACTCTGCCGCCTAACAAATTTAGATTAATATTTTCTAGGAGTAGATTATAGCTGTTGGGATTTTTTTCTAAAGCCCAAACAATTGCCTTCCCGTATTTTGCAAGGGGTAATGTAAAGTATCCGATCCCTGAAAACATGTCAATTATGACTTCATCTGGGGAAGAAACATGAGCCATTCTTATTCTTTCAGCGATGTTTCCTGAGGAAAACATTACTTTGGAAAGATCTATTTTATAATAAATTCCGTTTTCCTTATGGATTGTTACAAATCCATCCCCTGCTAATTTGGCATAATACGGAACTCTAAATTCCCCAGAGACAAATCCCTTTTCTAAAACAGTCTGACATTCAAAGCTTTCAAAGAAGCAATTTCCAATGAACTCTTTCAGTATTTCATACTCCTTTGGTATGGACACAATTATGATGTCCCCAAGTCGCTCATAGCTTTTCATTATCTTTTGTACGTCTTCGCTGGATATCTTAGATTTTAATTGTTCTCTTAGTTTTTTTATCCTTTTATCTTCCACAAAATGCTTATGGCCAAAATACATAAAAGGTTTTCAATTAAGAGTAGGTATGGAAAGTTGTGTTCTTACTGGAAATGAGATTAGGGAACTTATATTAAAGAATAATCTTGTTCAGAACTATATTGATCTAGATACTCAAATCACTCCTAACGGTTTTGATATGAGTGTAAAAGAGATCCATCTTATTGCTTCTGATGGTGCTGTTGACTTTAGCAATCAAAAAAGAATTATTTCTGAAACAAAAAAAATAGATTATGTCAATGATTCTATTTTTCTAAAAAAAGGCCCATATAAGATAGTATACAATGAAATAGTTAATATCCCGCCAAATATCATTGCCCTAGGTAGGCCCCGTTCAACTCTATTGAGGTGTGGGGCAAATGTTGGAACAGCAGTGTGGGATAGGGGCTATAGTGGAAGAAGTGAATCATTGCTTTTAGTCCATAATGAAAAAGGCATAAAAATTTTCAAGGATGCCAGGGTGCTTCAATTGGTTTTTATGCGAACAGCGACAGATGACTCTTTATATAAAGGGATATTCCAAAAAGAAAATATATAATCAGGTCAAAACATGATCCCCGATTGCAAGAATATTGTTTCTCCTGACTATTATTAGGGGCATTCCCTTCATATCTTCCCCTCTAAGGATCTTGACATTTTCCATAACTAAGTTTAACTCTAAATCGTAACCTGCTAGGATGCCCTCAATTTTTCTTCCATCTTTTAGGACTATGCTGACAGGCTCGCCAATGTTATTGTGGATTAAATCAAAAGGTTTTTCAGCCCCTGCACTCTCGTATTTCTCGTCTTTTTCAAAGAATTCATCTTTGTTGTCCATAAAGAGAATTTAATCATGTCCTTTAAAAGAATTTCCTTTATAATTTTAATAATAAAATCATTAAATTCTGCTAACATTGAAAAGTTGTGCCGATACATATACTTCGATAAATGCCGCAATTAATAATAGTGGGAGTATTATTGCAAAAAGTTTAATTCCTTTCTTAAGATTAATTCTTAAAGATTCAGACCTAGACTTGCCTTGAGGGGGAAATATGACTTCCTTTCCTATCCTAAATCCCTGCGAAGCTGCAATTGCTATAGCTGGAACCTCAATTATTCCATGTGGAAGAATGCCAATTAAAAAAACAATAGGGGACTCCCCCTCTACCATAAATTTACCATAAAGAAGTCCTAGTATAGTGCCGTTTAGCCATAACGACAAGAAGGGAAACAATCCAATAAAAATACCGAGTATCATTATCAAAAATGAAGTTCTACTGTTTACATAAAAAATAGTGAGAAATAATTCAAATGAGGTTCTTTCCTTCAAAGGTCCAAGCATGTCAGCAAATCCTTGTATAATTGAATCAAATACTTCTGGATTGCTACTAAAAAAAACTTTGAATATATAAAAACCAGATATGGACGATAAAAGAAATAGCACTATAGAAAATAAGATCAAGTTTTTATTTTCTTTAATTGTCGAAAACACTTCGTTTTTATAGTATGAAGCTATCCTTTCTTTTTTGCTTTCCATGACAAAATCCTCTTTGATATAATCATAAGTAGTAATGCACCTAATAATAGTCCAAGACCGATTATGATTTTAAATATATTGTATTTTTCGATAGCCCTGTTAGAATATTTTTGAGATTCTTGGGCTTTTGAAAATGCATCCGAATACTCCTCTCTATTGTAAAGTTTTCTAGCTTCAGTTAAAAGCTCATCTGCTTTCCGAACATCATTTTCATAAAATAAGGTTTTCTTTGCTTCCTTTAGTTTGCTATCTGCTGTATCAATTTCAATCTTGACTCTTTGCATGTCCCCTTGGCCAAATTTTTCAAGTATATCTATTGCTTTATCGATTAATTCAACTCTTTTAATAAGATTGGATTCTTTTTCAGCTTGTGTTAGATAATAGACTCCTTCATTGAATATAGCCTCATCAGGAACAGGAATACCCTTAATCCTTGCCTGATCTTCTAAATTTTTCCCTTTCTCTAGTTTGTCATTGAATCCCTTGTTCAAAGCGTCAAGTTGAGATTTGAAAAGAGTTGCGGCTTGGGAAAGAGTTGTAAAGGCTTCCCTGTAGAGTCCAAAAGAATAGCTGTTCTGTGATTGCTCTATTAATGAATTAATCCTGTTAGTTTCAGTGGGTTTGATTACAGAAAACCCATTACTCTTCATGGAATCAAAATATGGTAAAAATGATTTAATTTCTTCATCATAGTTCTCTTTGTATCGGAGTCTATTCTCAATAAGATTATATCGCCCCATTGAAAAATCAAATAGATTCATTGCAAAAAGGGCATTGTCTTCATGAACTACATATGCATCCTCAAAAAGGGATTTGTCCCCTACGAGTATAATCATTCCATTTCCATGTTTGATATAGCCTGAAACAGGAGGCTTACTGCCTTTTTTGTAAGTTTCAAATTCATCATAATTTTTTGAATAAGAGGTATTATTACTCTTTAATTCACCGTCAAATCTTCCTTTGAGGCTAGAGCCGCTGACATAGAGGATATTAGAAACGCCTTTTGATGGAGGATAATTATCATCGCCCTTGATTAGAACACGTGTGTTGAAACTAGAAAAGCTTGTATCATCATATACCCTATCTATATTTATCTCAACTTTAAATGAAGATAGTAATCTATTAATGTGGGAGATTGAAGCTGCTTCAGTGAAATCTTCAGCAACTATAACCAAGGACCCTCCTGAATCTACAAAACTAATTAGTTTAGGTATTTCTTCAGTTGATATCCCGGTCTTTGGGATAACTATCACAACAGCACCATAATTTGAAAGATCCTGTGGTATCTTTTGCATTTTAGAGATATTGTAATTAGTTTTAATCGAATTTTCTATCTTTCCAAGGCTTTCTCCATAAATCAAAATATTTTGAGTTTCTGCAAGCATAAAGGGAGAGAATAAAGAAAAAACAATAATACTAAATACTGAAAAACTAATAATCTTCTTCATGAATTTTAATTCGACAGAAAGTATTTAAGTTTTTTGAAGTTATTTGGATTTATGAGATTATTATCCTTATTTTCTGGTGGGAAGGATTCCGTTTATGCAGCTTATCTTGCAATAAAAGAAGGCCATGAAGTTGTTTTATTGTTGTCCTTAGAGCCAGAAAGAGAGGATTCCTATATGTTTCATGTTCCCAATATATCATTTACTTCTTTTCAAGCTGAAGCCATGGGGATCCCACTCATAAGAAAAAAAGTGAAGGGTGAAAAGGAAAAGGAAGTTTCAGAGTTAGAGAGTATTATTAGTGAGTTGGTAAAAAATAAGGAAATTGATGGGATAGTAACAGGTGTAATCGAATCAAATTATCAAAGAGAACGAATACAAAAAATTGCAGACCGCAATGGATTATTACATCTCACGCCGCTTTGGAAAACAGATTCTAAAAAACACATGGAGTCACTTATTGAGGAAGGGTTTAAGGTAGTTATAGTTTCTACTTCCGCACTCGGACTTGATGAGTCTTTTCTTGGAAAAATTATTGACAGGGACATACTAGAAAAATTAGTAGTTCAGAATAAAAAATATGGGGTCCATATAGCGGGTGAAGGTGGCGAGTATGAAACTTTTGTTATTGATGCGCCAACATTCAAAAAGAAGTTGATAATAGAAAAGTCCAAGAAAATAATAAAAAATTTAAATGGAGTCCTCTTGATAGACTCAATTGTTTTTGAAAGCAAATCATAAGACGATTCTTGTGCCACAGCTCTGAGGATTAATTAAAGCTTGAAGAATGACGTGTTTTGATTTACCGTTGATTACATGCACTTCCCCGACACCCTCTTTTAACGCCAAAATAGATGAAAGTACTTTTGGAATCATTCCACCAGATATTTTCCCAGTTTGTAACATCTCATTGGCATCTATTTCATTTAAAAGTGGTATCCTAGTTGAGGGGTCATTTGGATCAAGGTAAATGCCATCAACGTCAGTAATTAGTAGTAATTTTTCAGCGCCCATTGCCGCCGCAATAGAATAAGCAAATTCATCAGCATTTACGTTATATGCTCCATTTTCTCCTTCACCTATCGGGGAAACAATCGGTATGTATCCTTCATCAATTAAAGTCCATAGTAGCCAAGTATTGACACAATTAATATCTCCAACAAAACCAAGATCAACATCATCAATAATCTTTTTAGATGCCTTTACCAAACTGCCGTCCCTTCCTGAAATGCCAACTGCATATTCCCCTTCATTGTTTATTAATGTGACAAGCTCTCTATTGACTACGCCATGAAGAACCATTTCAACAACTTTCATTGTATCCTTTTCAGTTATTCTAAGCCCTTTATAGAATTCAGATTTAATCCCAAGTTTATCAAGCATTGAAGTTATTTCAGGGCCACCGCCATGGACGATTACTGGTGTTGCGCCAAGTGATTTGATTAACGATATGTCTTTGGCAAATGCCTTTTTTAGTTCTTCATTCTTCATTGCATGACCGCCGTATTTGATTACGACAAGTTTATTCTTCAGTTCTTTTATATCGCTTAAATTATTGTAAAGATCATCAAACATCATCACACCTCACGGATATAGTGGAACAACTTTAAGCCCTTCTTTCTCATCAAAACCCATCATAAGATTCATATTCTGTATAGCTTGGCCTGAAGCCCCTTTTACAAGATTATCAATTGCTGAAATTACTATTACCCTGCCGGTCCTTTTGTCAGATTTAATACCGATATCACAGTAATTGGAACCTAAAACAGCTTTGGTTTGAGGGAATTTGCCTTCATCCAAGACTCTAACAAAGGGGCAGTCTTTGAAGAATTCACGGTAGAGTGAAATTACTTCATTTGTTTCAACAAATTTGTTATAAGTCATATAGATTGTAGTGAGGATTCCCCTGTTAATTGGCACAAGATGGGGAGTAAACGATAGATTTACCTTGTTCCCATATAGTTTTTCCATCTCTTGCTGTATCTCAGGCGAATGTCTATGATTAGCTATGCCATATGCTGAAAAATTCTCATTGGCTTCAGGAAAGTGTGTGTTGTTGGTCAACTTTTTTCCGGCACCTGAAACACCTGACTTTGAATCCACAATTATGTCATGTTTTACGAGCTTATTTTTTAAGAGTGGAGCTGTTCCTAAAATAGCACTTGTTGGATAGCATCCTGGATTGGCAATTAACTTTGCCTTTTTTATCCTATCTTTGTATAATTCCGGAAGCCCAAAGACGGCTTTTTTATTTAATTCAGGATTTGCATGTTTAATTTTATACCATTCCTCATAAACTGTTAAATCATCGAATCTAAAGTCGCCGCTTAGATCTATCAATTTAACATCATCATTTATAGAATAAATTTTTGATATGATTTCATTTGATGCACCATGTGGCAACGCGGCAAAGATTACATCAGATGTTTCTATTACCTCGTTTATGTTTAAATCTACAAAGTTTTTGTCAATCAATCCATTAAGATTGGGGTGCAGTTCCGAAACTATTTTGCCGGCATAACTTTCTGAAGTGAGTGTTCCAATTTCAATTTTATTGTGATTTATGAGCAATCTCAATAATTCCCCGCCAGTATATCCTGTAGCTCCAATAACACTTGCTATCATGATTAAAACTAAGCTCAATCCATTTTTAAGGTTATACCGAAATTATTAAATATGATTTTTACCAATTAAAAAGTATGGTAAAAGTTGCTTCAGGAGTTTCTAAAATCAGATTATCTGGTATAGAAGAAATGAATGAGCTGGCTAAAAAAGTTGAAGGCCTAATCAATATGGGCCAAGGAAAACCTGTTTTTAAGACGCCGCTTCCAGTAATTAATGCTGCAAAAAGAGCCCTTGATGAAGGGCACACTAAATACACCCTTTCACGAGGTATTGAAGAGTTAAGGGTCGCTTTAGCAAGAAAGATGGCAGATTACAACAAAATTGATGCAACGCCTGAAGAGATACTAGTTACTGTTGGAGTGAGTGAAGGTATATCAATATCTCTCCTTAGTTATGCAGAAAAAGGGGACAAGGTCATTATACCTACCCCCTCGCACCCTTTTTTCAGAATAATGGGGGAGTTTGTGGGGGCAGAAGTTATTGAAATCCCTTGTAGGCAGGGGGATTTCTCTCTTGACATTGAAGCAATTGAGGATTTGACGGATGATAAAACAAAAGCTATAATGATTAACGTGCCAAACAATCCGACAGGTAAAGTCTATGATGGAAGACAGCTAAGGAAACTTCAACGGATGGCTGCAAATCAAGATTTTCTTGTGATATCAGATGAGATATACGATTACATAGTTTTTGAAAAAAAGCATGAAAGTATTGCAAAATATGGAAAAGAGAATATCATTACGTTGTCTGGATTTTCAAAGTCTTATTCAATGACAGGTTGGAGGATAGGATACATGCACTCAACTGAGGACATAATCAATAGTATTTTACCTGTGCATAACAGCCTAGTTGTAAGTGCACCTGAATTCATTCAAGTTGCTGCACTAAAGGCAGTAAGTGATGAAACATCTTTAAATTTTGTTAGGGCCACAACTGAAGAATACAAAAAGAGAAGGGACTTCGTTGTCAAAAGATTAAATGAGATTGGGCTTCATTCAAATTTTCCAGAGGGCGCATATTATGCATTTTCAGATATCTCTCCTTTTAGAATGGATTCATTGGGATTTGCAAAATTTTTATTAAAGGTCGCTAAAGTGTTGTGTGTGCCAGGAATCTCATTTGGAAAGGATTGGGACGGATATGTAAGATTTTCATTTGCTGACGTCCCACAAGGCGATCTCTCTGAAGCGATGGATAGAATTGAAAAAGTATTAAAAAGGGTGTGACACTTTGAATTTTGAATCATTCCTTGACAAAAAAAACATTATAGCTGTTGTAGGTGCATCTGACAACAGAGAAAAATATGGGAATATCATTTATAGGGACCTAAGATCATCCAATTACAAAGTATTTCCAGTTAATCCAAAAGTTGAGATAGTAGAAGGAGATAAATGTTACTATACTCTTTCTGAAATACCATTTAAAGTAAATGTTGTTAATACTGTCGTTCCTCCGTTTGTAACTGAACAAATTGTAAAAGAATGTAAAGAACTTGGAATCGACAAAGTATGGATGCAACCGGGATCAGAGTCAGAAAATGCAATAACTTTCTGTAAAGAAAATGGTATAGATGTCATCTATGAAAACTGCATTATGACAAAAAGGAGATTACTAGAGATTAAACAAGGAAAAAAAACTATCTAAAAATGCTTATAAGTCCATCTCTCAATTAATCTTTATGAAAAAGATAGCATTTATCTTAATTTTTTTATTGTTATCGACTTTAAACTTTTCTTTGGCTGAAAAAACAGTTTTAATCGATAAGTATCATGATACAGATAATTGGTGGGGGGATCCAGAGGGCACTGGAAGGGTTCTTTTTCAGGAACTTTATTCGATGGGTTTTAGGAGTAGAGTCAGTACAGTGCCATTCTCTGAGGAATCTCTTAAGGGTATTGACATAGTCGTCTTATGGAATCCAAACAATCCCTTGGAGCAAAGCGAGATAGATGTACTTGTAAGGTATGTGAATAATGGAGGTAGCCTCCTCATACTTGGATCCAATGACATGGACATGATAGACCCAACTAGAGACTCTATTAATCTAGTTCTAAAAAATTTTGGCATTAGAATGATGAAAAATGGAACTGATGATCCCACCAACAGAAAAGGATGCAGCTGCACCCCTATAATTCATAATCTGTTAAAACACCCAATTAATGAGGGGGTCAATTCAATTATCCTCTACAAACCAGCCTCTCTTGAGATCAAAGGGAATGCTATCGCAATAGCAAGGGGGGATAACGACACATTCTCCATTGGCAGTGAACCTATTGGCGGAGAGAACGTCATAATAGTTGCAGTTTATGAGGAAGGAAAAGGGAAAGTTGCGGTGATTGGCAGCTCCTTTATTTTTGATAATGGAAAAATTGGAGATATGGACAACAAACAATTTGCTAGAAATCTATTTGCTTGGCTTGGTAATGATTCCAGCCTGGCGCTCCCATCATGGCTACTATATTTAGGGATAGTGATTGCAATCTTTATAGTGTATATCCTTTATTTAAAAAAAATCGGCATAAAAAACAAGATTTGATATAATGGAATATAAAGAAGACTCTATTGGGGCGTCATACACCTTTTTTGCTGTTATTTTGTGGAGCATCATGGGCATATTTGTAAGATGGATACCGGAAGTTAGTTCTGGGATGATAGTTGCCTATAGATTCATCTTTGCAACTATTGTGTTGTTGGTATATGGAATAGTCACAAAAAAATCATCAAACATCAAAATAAAGTTAAATGATGTGCCCTACTTAGTATTGCCTGCAGTTATTTTGTCATTTACAACATACACATACACAATTGGCCTTAAAAACACAACTATCGCAAACACTATTTTTTTACAGCAGATGGCGCCCTTATATGTTCTCTTGATATCTGCTTTGCTGTTAAAAGAAAAAACTTCAAAGAATACTGCAATTGCAGTGATAATTGGAATATTGGGCGGATTTATTATTTTTTATTATGACATCTCTTCAATAAACGTCACAACAAACTTCTATGGAAACGTAATGTCAATGTTTTCTGGGTTTGGCTGGGCCTTATATACCATAAACATAAGAGCGCTTAGTAAGAAATTTGATGGACTCACAACAACCTTATGGATGTTTGTCTTTGCAACAATTATAATGTCCCCCTTTTTTTCTGGCTCCAATATACTAACTCCATTTTCATTGTCTGTATTATTCATTCTTGGATTTTTATGTACTGCCGGCTCATTCCTCCTCTATAGCATTGCATTAAAACATATAATGGCAACTAAGGCCTCTGTAATTATACTTACTGAGGGCATCCTAGCAGGCATCCTGGCATATATTGTTTTAGGGGAAACAGTAACTCAAGGCACCATAATAGGCGGAGCGTTAATTCTAGCTGCAGTTTTAATAATTTTAAAAGAAAAATAATATTTTATTTTTTAATGAAGTTGATGGCCCGTTTATATATGTCATTATTCTTTAATGGCATTGTTGCATCGATTCCTATTTTTGTTGTAGTGCCATCTCCTTTTACAGATGGATCAAGACTGGATCCAGCTGCATTTTGAATAATCACAATATCTTTATCCGCCTGAAATCTTGTTGCAATAGCCCATTCTACATCTGTATCTGAATATATGTCAATGTCCTCATCGACAATGACGACCCTTTTCATTGAAGCATGTGACCCAAGAGCTGCCATTATAGCATTCTTCCCATCGCCCTCTTTTTGTTTTTTAATTGATACAACGCCATGAAGCCAGCAACTGCCACCTTCAGTTAATCTGACACCATTAACTTTTGGTATGACCTTTGATACACCTTCAAATATAATTGGCTCTCTTGGCATGCCCATCAAAAGAAAGTGTTCGTAACCCCCCGGCATAAGTGCATGGAAAAATGCATTTTTAGCTTGGTAGACCTTATCTATCTTTACTACAGGTTGTTTTCTAACAAAATCATAAGTTCCAGTAATATCTACAAATGGCCCTTCATCTCCCTCCTCTAAAGTAATCCTGCCACAAAAAACAAGTTGCGAAGATGTTGGCACATCTATTCCGTTTTTAAATCTATAAGCGGTAAGCTCACTACCCAAACCCATTTTCTTTAAAGAATTAGCTATTTCAAGTTCATTTATGCCATATGATATAGACATTGCAGCAGGCAGTAATATGTAAGGGGGTAGCCCTATTACAAGAACTATTTCCAATTCTTTGCCTTTTGCCTTGGCTTCATTGTACATGGCAAATAGATGTCTTGGAACAATCCTTATAGTAAAGGTGTCTTTTCCTGTGACCATCATCCTGTGAAAAGACATGTTTTTGTTGCCCTTCTCATCTTTTACAAAAATGACTCCAGAGGTGACATAAGCACCCCCATCTTGTGGATAGTGATATTGAATCGGAATTTTTCTAAGATCAAAGTTTTTGATTTCATTTTCAATGAATGGACTATTATCAACTATTTTGTAAGGAGTTGGTTTATCCATTGACTCTTTTAGAGAATGAAGGAGGGTAGATTTGTCTAATTTAAGATACTTTGCCACACGATCCCTAGTCGACCATATGTTGCAAAAAACATCATATCCCTTATCTTTAAACAGTATAATTTTAGTTGGATTCTCATGAACAATTTTTGCCATCTCGTATTTCTCTAAATCTCTATCAAATTTAATAACATCATCTTCATGAGCAATAAAATCCCTAATATCCATAAAAGCACCAACAATACCAAGGACAAAATAAATAAAAGCCTTTCTAATCAATTCATCCATTCAGATAATGTCTTTTGCCTGTGTTTAAATCCCATTATTTTACTCTTTTCCCTGTACTTATCAAATGGCGTTGACAAAATTTCTGAAACTTTCTTAATAGCCTCCTCTTCAGTGTCAAAAGAATCTGGCCGTTTCAGAAGTGCATTTCTTGTTATTTCCCTAACTCTCCAAACACCAACAGGCGTATGATATGATGAGTGCACTTCAAGGAACACTAGCGCCCCTGCTTGTCTTCTGTTTTCGAGAAGATGTTCTGTAACTGAGAATCTAGCTGCATAATAGGCACCTGCAGTAAGTGATGCGTACTCTTTTCTGCCATCAAACAGCTCATAATCAGATATAACGTTAGGAGAAAGAGAGCTTTCCAAAAACAAAGATCCAGGCAGCCAGCATTCAAAGAACTCATAGCACCACATAGAGGGAAACAGGATAACTACCAAGGTATTACCAATGCTCTCATCAGAGTATACTTCATATTTATTAACCTCTGGAAAAGATTTTACCCTCTTCAGATGAAACTTGGAAAGAGAGTCATCAGTTGCCGTAATACTCCATCTTGTTGGAACAAGTTTCCTATTTTTTTGTTCCCCTAAAAGGCCTGCAGACAGTAATTTAGAGATATGAGTTACAGGTATGTCTTTATCATAAAGAATGGATATTCCTTTGGAAGCTTTGATATCATCAGAATTTATTTTATCAACTACCCTTGGAACTTTAGGATTTTCAGTTATCTCAAAGCTTTGAACAAAGCCTGATGGGCCAGTTGGCGGGGAAAATTGGGAAAACTCCAGATTAAAATGTGGTATTTTTTTTAAAATTAACTCAACATCAACTGGTTTCCTAGACATCACTATTTCTTGACTTTTTTCTAAGTATCCTTTGGGATTTTTGGCATCTGTGACATTTAAGAATTCTTTTGACCTTACAAGGAGCGATCTAAATTTGATGATCTCATCTAGCTCTTTTCCGTGCCAACTTTCAGGCAGATCAAATATTTCAGTGCCTTCATGGACTGGAGGAACCAGTGGTCCAACTAAAACTTTTGGATAGTTCCAATCGCCTACAAAAAAGGCGGACGGGGAGGCGCCGAAGATATCTTTATTGATTAAGGGAGTGATGGATTCCCTAATCCGCTTCTTTTCTAGTATTGGACATACTTCCCTGCCGCACAGTTTTTTATGACCTCTGCAAACTGTACAAAGAGTAGTTTTTGGGGTATGCATGTCAATCATAAAATGGTATGTTTTTTATTCTTAATGGAATATCCAATATAGCTTAATAGGGGTAAAGTCACGATTATTTGAAACGATAAAGCATACTTTAAAAATATTTTTCTTGTTATTGAATAATCGATAACAGTAAAATTTAAGTATATCCATGATCCAACTAACATCACCATAGGTCGAAACTTCGCTTGTGTGATGTCAAAAGTACTCTGAAAGTATGGGTGCTGAACGTACAGTAGTTGAAAGGGTAATACCTTATTACTTTTGTACACAAAAGTGCCTTTGCTTTAAGAGACGATCTGAGTATGGTCGAAATACTTAATCAAATGTTAGTTTGGAGGACTTCGTAAGGGGGCAGTTCTTGCTTCTTTTGAAACCTTGTAGAGACCGTTTCGAGACGTCGAGACATTCAGAAATACTTAAGTCAAAACATAAGCGAGGCGACAAACTGTTTCTACTAAAGCATTGAGAGAAAAATATTCTTAACTCCTGTTGATAGGAAATTAATTGCAATTGCACCTAAAAGCAATCCCATTATTCTTGTAAATACGAGAGTCACTGTGACGCCAAGCGTTTTACTTAAAGGTGTTGAAAATCTAAACATTAAAAGAGTAATTGTGTACGTAACTAGTATTGCAAGAATTGCAATCATCTTAAGCTCTATTGTATGAACAGATCTGATTATGACAATCACTGTAGTTATTGTTCCAGGCCCTGTTAAAAGAGGCATTGCAACAGGGAAAACCGATATGTCGCCCCTATCCTTTGCGTCTTTTCTCTCTTCTTCTGTGAAACTTTCTCTTGAGGTCTTAGCATAGACCATGTCGAGAGCGACTTTAAAAAGTATAATACCTCCAGCAACCCGTAAACTATCAACAGTCACACCAAAAAATCGTAATATTATTTCCCCACTGATAGCAAAAATTATTGCAAGTAAACACCCTATCAGAACAGACCTTCTGCCCAGCCTTATTCTTTCATCTGTATCCTTGTCTGCAGTCAAGGACATAAACGTGAACATTGCACCTACTGGATTTACAATGACAAATATTGAGGTCAAAGCATAAATAAAGAAGGCTAAAGCTGCCATAAATGAAAGTAAAAGGATTGTTATATAAGCATTCTGTTTTAAAAATTTAAATAAAATAAAATAAAAAAAATTAAATTATCCCTGATCCAAATAGTGCTGCAAAGATTATAGCAAGTGTGTTCATGACCTTAATTAGTGGATTGATTGCAGGTCCTGCTGTGTCCTTTGATGGGTCACCTACTGTGTCGCCCACGACTGCTGCAGCATGTGCTGGGCTTCCTTTACCACCAAGATTTCCATCTTCAATGTATTTCTTGGCGTTGTCCCATGCACCACCACCTGTTGCAAGCATTAAAGCCAATAGGAATCCGGATAAGATGCTACCAATTAGCATCCCGCCAAGCGCAATTTTACCCAAAATAAAACCTACAAGTAGGGGAGATAAAACTGCTATTATTCCTGGAATTATTAGTTCCTTTAGGGATGCCTTTGTTACAATATCAACGCATCTTGCATAATCAGGTTCGGTCTTTCCTTCCATAATGCCTTTAATCTCTTTGAACTGTCTCCTTACCTCTTCGACTATGGAAAATGCTGCCTTCCCAACAGCCTTCATACAAAGAGAGGAGAAAAGGAAGGGTATCAATGCACCAAGGAACAGGCCCACAATGACCCTCTCATCTGAAAGGCTGAAAATGATTTCCTTACCTAAAGAGAATCTTGCAATTTCATCAACATATGCTGCAAATAATGTAAGTGATGCCAAAGCTGCAGAACCTATGGCAAATGCCTTTGTTACTGCTTTTGTTGTGTTCCCAACTGAGTCTAAGGCATCTGTTGTTTTTCTAATGTTATCAGGAAGGTGAGCCATTTCGGCAATTCCTCCGGCGTTATCTGTAATTGGGCCGTAGCTATCAAGAGCTACCACTATTGCTGTTAAGGATATCATTGACATAGCAGCAATTGCAATTCCATAAAGCCCCGCTAGAGAATGGGATATCAAAATCCCGGCACAGATGACTAGTGCTGGCAAAAGTGTTGATTCCATCCCAACTGCAAGTCCTGTGATGATGTTTACAGCCGCACCTGACTGTGAAGCATGGGCAATACTCCTAACTGGCCGATATGATTTTGCTGTGTAGTATTCTGTGATGAAGAACATAAGAAGTGCAATCACTATGCCTACAACAGTTGTAAAAAACAAGGCAATATCAAGCTTAAGATAAGTCACTGTTACAAAGTAAAATCCAATTAGAGAAAATATTGCAGATGCAATGACGCCTTTGTATAATGTTTTCATGATGTTGTCTTTTCCCCTTACAAAGAATGACCCTAGAATAGAACCGATTATACCTATCGCACCGAGGATCAATGGATAGATGACATATAAGTCATTTCTTCCAAGCGCAACGCCCAAAAGCATTGCACCAATTGCTGTGACCGCATATGTTTCAAACAGATCTGCACCCATTCCGGCACAATCCCCGACATTGTCACCTACGTTGTCTGCAATGACAGCAGGATTCCTCGGATCATCTTCAGGTATGCCCTGCTCAACTTTTCCAATTAGGTCAGCACCGACATCTGCAGCTTTTGTATATATGCCGCCGCCAATTCTTGCAAATAAGGATATCAGACATCCCCCAAATCCAAATCCTATAGTAAGGGCAGGATCCCTATAGAAGTAATAAAACCCACTAACACCCAGTAGTGCAAGCCCCGCAACTGTCATCCCAGTTACAGCCCCACCTTGGAAAGAAAGCCTCAAAGCTTTTGAAACACCTTCTTTTGCAATAGATGCAACTCTGACATTTGCCCTTGTAGAGATGCTCATACCTATAAATCCGGCAAGAGCGCTAAAAACTGCACCGGCAATAAATGTAATGGTAGTCTCTATATTAATGAAGATTCCAAAAACAACTGCGAGAATTGCTGCAATTATAGCAATAGTTGTATACTCTCTTTTCAAAAATGCCATGGCTCCCTTATAGACGGCATTTGAAATTTTTAGCATTTTTTTATCTGTGACTTTATATGACAGAACAACTTTTGCCAATAAAAGACCATAGATAATACCAACTATCCCGATTAGAATAGTTATTAAAGTAAAGTCCATTTTTCTAACCTCCTTTTTATTTCGTCTCAAAGGAGATTTATATTTAAGTATTGTGGTTTTCTGGATAAGAAAAAATTAAAATATATTTATTTTAATAGTTCTCGATATATTGTGTTTGATTCGATAACTAGATTATAGTAGTTGTTTAGATCAATGATGGCAGAATCAAAGGAAGTTTTAGAATTTATATTGAGACTTTGTATTTCCTTCATTATTTGAGGATCATTTAAATCAGCACCAGTTGCATAGTAGTATAAAGCTTGTCCAGCGGATTGAGTTCCCTCTTTAAGATTAAGGGCACCTCTAGCTAGGTACTGCTGGGAGTTTCTAAGTTTTAAAATAATTTCATTTGCCTTAGTTTTAATTTCCCCATTTTTAATGTCTTTTGATGCATTGAATAAGTCATTGATTAGATTAGAATAAGTTGAATTTTTTTGTTCTAGTTCATTAATCGTTAGAAGTTCAGATTCTAGGAGCGATAACACATATTTATGATCGACATTTTCTATAGATCTATTCTTTTCAACATATTCTATTCTCTTTTCTACCTGCGCTTCGTAGGCAGAATATATTGTTTCAATTTCTTTTTGTGTTGTCTCAATTTTTTCATAAGTCTGTGTGAAAGTATCGGGTAATTTAGCCTGATTTACACACATTGCCATAGTGCATATCAAAAACAGTGCACTAAAAACTAAAAGCTTTTTCTTCATATTTATCCCTATTGTTAGAAACGGGAGGCTATTTTTAAAGTTTGTGTCTAATTATTATAAGTTAGCTAAGAAAGCTTTAAAAACATTGATTAATACCTATTTAAAAAAGGGGGAATTAGATGGGTGACAAAAAGCAAGTTGAAGTGAGAACACTACGTGAAGGCGGATTCATTATAATCGATGACGAGCCTTGTAAAATTATTAAGATACAAACTTCTTCGCCGGGAAAACATGGATCTGCTAAGGCCAGAATCGAGGGTTTTGGAGTATATGATGACAAGAGAAGAACTGTGGTAAAGCCTACTTCTGACAAGGTATTTGTGCCTATAATCGACAAAAAAAGCGGCCTTGTAAACGCAGTAATGGGGGAAAAGTTACAGCTTATGGATATGGAAAGTTATGAAACTTTTGAGATTCCACTTCCTAGCGAGTTTACAGCTGAGCAGCTTGAAGGCAAAGAAGTTGAATACCATGAAACGATGGGCAGGATAAAAATAGCCAGAATCAAAGGATAAACTTTTTTATAAAATTTAAAAATTAAAAAAAATAAATTTTTAATTTATTTATCTTAG
>JAAZKM010000006.1 GCA_012799835.1 Candidatus Methanofastidiosia archaeon | reverse complement strand
TTCTCTGTTTTTTCACCTGTGAAACTGTCGATATTAAAACCCCGGCGTGTGAAAAGCCCTGATACCCGAGTAACCACTCCATACTGGTTCCTTACCAGAACAGATAAAACATGCTTTCTCATATGTCCCTCCCATTATTTATACTTGTTCTGTTAACTTAATAATGAAAATGAGACCTGAAACGCTTCTGGTATAATGGAATCGTCACTTAACCACTATCTCCCAGGAAGGAGCATTCAAGTCTCATGACTATTATACCATTAAACGTAGTATGTCCAAGATGTTTTTCGAAAGATCTTTACCGATTTGGTAAGGATAAAGAGGGTTTTCAAAAATATCAGTGTAAACAATGTAAACGCCAGTTTGCTCCGGATAACCCTGCTTCCAATTACCGCTCCAGACATCAAAGAAAATATCCTGATTGTCCTGTTTGCGGTAAAGCAACCTTTCTTCACAATGACTATACTTATTACTCAAACTTTCTCTTTTAAAGGTATGGCCATTCTATCTACATTGTTCTTTGTGCGTTAAATTACTACTTTTGTGGTAACTCAACCACGCGTAAAGTAGCTCAAACCCTATACATGGTTCATCAGATTAAATTTTCTCACGTTAACATCTCTAAGTGGGTTAAGAGCTTTGCTCCTGTATTTAAGAAGATTGCTACAGACCGACTTTTAGGGGTTAACCTTTGCGTTTCGGATGAATGACATTTTGATGAAACATATATTTAAATTGCCAGTAAAGATTATTACCTCTGGATCGCATTTGATGAGGAAACCAGGTTAGTTCTTGCTTTTCATCTTTCACCTAATCGTGATTCAACTTCTGCACATAGCCTTTTAGTCAACTGCAGAAGAAAGTTTGGTCAACCCCGATCCGCTATAATCTCTGACCGCTATTATGCCTATCTGCAGCCTGCTTCACTTTTCTTTCCAAAAGCGAAACATTTTGTGTCAAAGACTTTGATGATTTAATCAATAACAATGTTCTTGAGGTCTTTAATGGGCAATTCAAAGTATGGTATAAACCCAAGAGAGGTTTTAATTCGTTCGAGTCTGCCAACAGTCTCATTTCTACATACATATTCTTCTACAACTTCATTCGGCAACATTCGAGCCTCAATGGTTTAACACCAGCTCAAGTTGCAGGAGTAAAATATTCAGAAAAAGAACAGCTCTTCTGGCTTTTGGTAGTTTGAGTAATATTCAGCTTTTTTCGTGTTATCTTGTTCTTAGATGTTTCAATTGTAGCCTTTTTCTATTTTAGCCTTACTAAAAGTCTTTTAGGGCTCTCTTTTTTCATACTTAGTTAACAAAGCCTTTCTAATTGTAAAGGCTCTATACTATTTGGGCATACCTCAACAATTTCAGCAGGTATTTCAGGATTATTTTTTAAAATATAATCTACGTTAGCTGGTGACATGCACCCAATATAGTCCGAAATCTGATATAACCTCTTCTCTTTATTTCTAAAATACCAATATATAGGGCTTTTTTTGCTAAAAATGTTTAGGTCTACGGCATTTTGTGGGAAAATGTCCTTGAGTAACAGATACGATTTGGCACCATCTCTTTTTTTAATATATCTAATTACCTTTTCAAATGTTATGGGCGGAGTTGAATATATTATTAAATCAAACTTAACATTATATAGGTACTTTTTTATTCCTTTAAGGAAATAACTTTCAAGCATTATAGTGGAAATGCCCTTTTCAATTAAATTTGTCTTAGTTATGTTTCCAATTCTGATCCTAAGAAAATGTACCCCCTGTTCATTAACAAATTCAGTTGGAAGGTTTAATCTTTTTTCCCTTGAACTAACAACATAAACATTATGTCCATTGTCTCTAAATTCCCTTAGTAAATCAGTATAAATACCCCTCTCCTCTATGTTACTTAATCTTCCAATTGATAAAAACAATATGTTCATTTTTTTACTCCATTAGATTAGATAAAAATTATAAATTAAAACTCATTACTTTTACTTCATTAAATTTCATCATAAAAACATTCTCATCATAATCACACAATAAATGATCATTTATGTTACCTTCAATATTATTAATTATCAATCTAGGTATATTAACCCCACATTCATATGCATGTGGATAGCCCCCTCCAAAACGCGGGTTAACCTCGGAAATATAATAATCGCCATTAACTTTGAAAATATCAATATCAATAATACCTTTTAATCTAGCTTTCTTGACAAAGTCTTTTATTAATTCAAAGAGTTCGTCGTCTTTTATAGATACTGATTTATCAGTCTCCCCAGCTCTCATTTTAATTTTCTCTTTTGTAAAAATGGCTACTGGTTCATTAGAAATCATATCGACATAAATATCAGCACCATATTCAATTCCATCCATATATTCTTGAATCATAAGATTATCATAACGGCTAATAAATAATTCTAGTTCTTCTGAGCTACTAATCATACTAATATTTATGCTAGCACTACCTCTGATCGGCTTAACAAATACAGGATAATTAATTATTCCTGCTTCTAAATCTTTGTAAAATACTTCCTTATCTATATAACTTTTTACTGTTTTTATTCCATTTTGTATTAAAAACTCATACATTAAATATTTATCAAAACACATTTCAACAACTTCATAATCTGAAATAACTGGCATTGTACCAATATCTAAAAAATCTTGCTTGTGT
>JAAZKM010000072.1 GCA_012799835.1 Candidatus Methanofastidiosia archaeon | reverse complement strand
GTCTTGTAAATTTAGACTATGCGGATGTAAGGACAATTATGCAAGATGGAGGAGTTGCAGTAATCGGCGTTGGCGAATCAAATACAAAAAACAGAGTTGAAGAAGCAGTTCATGAAGCAATGACTTGTAAATTACTAGACGTTGACTACAAAAATGCAAAAGGTGCACTTGTCCATGTTTCAGGTGGCAGCAATATGACCTTAAACGAAGCCAATAGGGTTGGAGAAATCGTTAATTCAATTATGGATCCTGAAGCAAAAATCATCTGGGGAGCAAGAGTCGATGAAAGTCTAAAAGATTCTATGAGGGTAATGCTCATTATGACTGGAGTAAAATCGCCATTCATATCTGGAAGAGCAGCCGATGGGGATATAGAATTACAGCCATTCGAAAGAGACGCCAGAAGAAAGAAAATGGGTGGTGGCGAAGGGTTTGGAAGAAGCATCGACTGGTCAAAATACGGAATAGATGATCTATTCAGTTAAAGTGTTTATTTCATTTTATTAAATTCTATTTTCTAACTATAAAATATTTATTTTGATAAATTTAACGCCCTCCAACTCCCCCACCACCAAATCCTCCACCACCACCGAAACCCCCTCCACCACCAAATCCTCCACTGCCACCTCCACCACTACTTGGCGGGGCGTAAGAAGATATTGGGGTAAAAGATCTATTTATTGTATGGTAGGGAACAACATTTGTTTCTTGTATGTTGATGTTAAGGGCTTTCATTGCGGCTTCAACTTTGTCTCCAACTCCCAATGCAGTTCCATATACAAGCCATTCTCCCCACATTAAGAGGTCTCCTGGAGAGTATTTCTTCATTAATGCTAAATCAGACAAGAATTTAGCAAAGGCGTCCCATTCAAGTTTTTCTTTATAGCTATCATTTTTCCATATACCAAATAAGGTTGTGGGGAATGCAATTGCAATTATTGACTGGATTACTATTATTATCGATGCAATAAGAGAACTTAAGGCATTAGTTGCAAAAGGTACCAATAACAACATAATGATAGACATTATAGCCAATATTATACCAGAAATCAAGACCGGTACTGGCCTAGTTCTTCCTTCAACTATATAATTTCTTATAATCTCTCTATCAGTTGGTTTAACGCTTGTGATACTGTTCAAAGATGATTGGTAACTTAGCATGGTTGTTTGATTTATAACATTTTTTCTGGCACTTTTAGCTAAAGAATCAATAGATTCAGTATCAACTACTCCATCTATCCCTACTCTCTCAATAAATTTAATGACATTTGTTTCGAAATTATCAAGATCACTTTTATCTTTCAATGATATTGTTATAAATTTTGGATTGGCCTTTTCTTTAATTTCAATTTTATTTCTTTTATGAAGATCCAGGAGTGTCGCATACAAAGCATTATTATCAAAAGTGTTTGCCTCTCCTCTAAAAAGAAGATTGACTACCCACGGTTTTAATTTGTTATTAGGGACAAAACTCAAGAATTCAGGAACTGTAAAAGACTTTTCTTTTCCATATCTATAATAAATGTATAAAAAGATAAATGGAACTATTACAAGTAATATAGTTGTTACATAGTATAAAATTTTTGCAGCATAAAATGGAATTGTATATAATAAATTAGCCATTTCTGTTTTTTGTTTGACTCCATTTATTTTTTCAGGGAAGCCATTAATTATGTTAACATATTCGGATTTTAATAGAAGTTCAACTTCTAAAAGTTCATTTTCTTGAGAGTTACCAATAATAATAATATTT
>JAAZKM010000071.1 GCA_012799835.1 Candidatus Methanofastidiosia archaeon | reverse complement strand
TCCTGGATTTCAAACTCATTAACATTTGTTTCCCGGGACATCTCAGGTGGCATTAAACTTTCTCCTTCTTGTAAAAATGCTTTTTGTATGAATTCCGGCCAAACTGTTTCCGGCTGGGCTTCCATTACTATCTCTAATCCCTCTTGACTAAAATAAAACAAATATCCTTGTTTAACTAATCCGCGCACATCTAAAGGGCCTTTATTAATATTTAATTTTAATATCCGGTCATTGAATTTATTTAACTCAATACTAGGATGCAATCTGTGGTACTTAACTCTTACTAATCGTCCTTCCCCTTCCCACTGTTCTCCTAAATAATCCGGCTTTGGTGTAATAATAGCTGGTGTTAGCACTTCACTGACGTAGCGAAGCACACCACTTGAGTAATGCAAAACAATATCACCAGTTTTTAATTCGGCCATTGTTTCCCAATGATATTGAGTTCTACCATTAATCGTTTTTAATGGTGCCCAAAGTATGCCATGCTCTACCTCAGAGTTTAAAGTTGCCCCTTTGTTTACCCACCAGACATTTCTTTGTTGAAGTTGTGGTTGTGAAATTAGCTTAACTAGATATTTAAAGGGCTCTTCTGTTTTATAGAACTCCATGTACTCTGCATCTGATTTAGGCACAATAACAGGCTGTTTTCCTACTTTATTTTGCTCAATATAATCATAGCTTCTATGAAAACGCTCTTTTAACAACTTTTTCAAATCATTGTTGCTATCATACCGTAATTGGAGTGTATCTATTTCTACATTTTTACGATCAATGTTGTAAAGTGCAGCTTTAAACTCTTTGCCTTCAATTATAAGAGTAACTTCACGTCTTTCTCCACGCTCTAAAGTTGCACCGCCATTAGCTTCATTAAAATCCTCGTGAAATTCTAATGGAATGTGAGACCCATACTGAAAAACTGAATAATCCACATGTTTCCTTGCTATTAAATCCGGAATATCTAGTTTTGTCCAACTTCTCATTTCTTTAATAATTTCACTCAATTTATACTGATGCTCCTTATTCTTGAAGGGTTTAGTTACACTTACCATCCACTCAGTAATTAATTCCTCATTATTACCTCTAACACCGAAACACTAAAGTCGATGGAAGCTGTACAGATCTTAAAGAAGGCTGCAGCTATCTTCTTGGAAAGCAAAAACCGGAAATAGTCCTTCAGAATATACAAGCCATAAAGAGGATTAGTGTCCGCAGTCTGGTGCGTCTGATACTAGCTCAAACAATATCGGCTAAATCAATGGGCTAAAATGATCTCTGATTGCGAAGTGGATTACAGTTTCCCCATAACATTTAATAGAGTTTGGTAACTATCTACATCGTGATACTTAACTTTGCTTGTCGATAAGTAATTGAACAATTTCCGGGCACATTTTATTTTTGCCTGTTCAATCGGACGTAAGCTTAAGCTTTCCATAGTACCTTTGGTTTCTGCAATAAAATAAACATGTTTGACTGTGCCTTCGTAAAAGACTATCGCCCAATCAGGAGAGTAGTTACCAACTGGAGTAGGCATCGAAAATCCTTTTGGCAGCTTTGCATAAACACAAACTTCATTTGCTGCCTCTAGGTCCTCTGCAAAACGCCGCTCCACACTTTTTTCAGCTGTCCCATCAGTAAAAACATAATCTTGAATATGTTTCTTTGCCCGAAATGCTTTTGTTAAGTCGTTACTACTTTTTTCAGCAGTAAAGATAGTGCTATCATATTTCTTTTCAATCTGATCATAAGAAATATGCTCAACTATCATGCCCGCCTTTTGCTCATTAATTAAGCGAATTGCTCTTACAATAAATTCTTCTGGATTCTGTTTAAAGCAGGCAAAAATCGGCTTTTCTATACCCATTAGTATTGCTGCGACAGTTCGACGGGTTAGGGTGGTGCCTTCAGCGATTTTGCCTATTAAATCATATTTTAATTGGCTATTAGCTGTAGTTTGCAAGGTTGCTGTCCTTGCACTTTCACGAGTAAAGACCTCTCCACGAGCAATAACATGTTCGTCCAAATCCTTGATTTGCCTGCCTGTAGTAACAGTATATTGAAGTTTTGATACATACATGTTTTCATTGAGGTGCTTGATAGCCTTTTGAATCAATTCATTACTATCAAACTCTACTGTGTAGGCATACTGGTGGTTAATATAGTTCCAGAGTGTTTGAAATTCTTTTTTATAAAAGTTATCATTTAGAGCGTTTTCCGTTATCTTAGTTCTGTTGCCATCTTCTATCATTCGCTCAAGAACACCTTCATCAAAGATACTTTGAATAAGTGTGTGCACCCCTTCGGTAAACGGAGCTAACGTTTCAGGTAACGAAGCAAGACAGTTGTTTTCTAAGTCATCGCGATATGATTTTGTTACGTTATCGTTATCATCTATGTAATCGTTTTTAATTAGATAGCGATAAATTGCTTTTGCTTGATCAACAGATAGCATTATACGTTCTTCACCAACGACAATGGTCTTACCAGCAAAAAACTCAATAGTTGCCCTAGTAGGACGATCATATAATGCTTCTTTAATTCCAGTTTGTAAATCTGCAACAAAGTTCTTGTAACCTTCACTTGCAATCACAGTTAGCATGTTAATAGAATGAACACTATCTCCGCATTTTTCAGCATCTATCCGTTCCCCACTTTGGTTAACGCATAGCCGTAATCCTCTACCAACTTCTTGACGCTTCTGTGCAGGACTGGCACCGCCATGTTTTAATGTACAAATCTGAAAAACATTAGGATTGTCCCAACCTTCCCGGAGTGCAGAATGAGAAAATATAAAGCGTACTGGCTCATTAAAACTTAAGAGCCGTTC
>JAAZKM010000070.1 GCA_012799835.1 Candidatus Methanofastidiosia archaeon | reverse complement strand
CATTTCGGGAAGAGATCTTAATGAAATATGGGGAAAAGATAATATTAAAGTGTTGGTAGGATGTGCTCCATGTCAGCCTTTTTCTACGCATTCCAATAAAATTAAAGATAAAGAATTGGGTAGTAAATGGTATCTTTTGAATGAATATTTACGACTCATTGAAGAGACTAATCCATTGGTAGTATCAATGGAAAATGTTACTAATTTGGCAAATAAGGATATTTTTCATGATTTTGTCCAAAGGTTAGAAGAGATGAAATATATAGTGTCATACAAAAAGGTATTTTGTCCTGATTATGGTATACCGCAAAACAGAAGAAGATTAGTGTTGTTGGCTTCAAAACTTGGCAAGATAGAATTATTACCACCAACACATACTAAATCTCAGTATATGACAGTTAGAGAGGCAATTGGTTCGTTACCTAAGGTGAAGGATGGAGAATGTTGCGAAGAAGATGTATTACATTTTACATCGAAGTTGTCAGAGTTGAATATGAGAAGAATATTATCATCTGTTCCTAATGGGACATGGGAAACTTGGGATGATGATTTAAAGTTGGAATGCCATAAAAAACAATCAGGTAAAACATATAAATCAGTATATGGTCGTATGGCATGGGATGAACCTTCTCCAACTATTACAACACAATTTTACAACTATGGAACTGGTCGATTTGGACATCCTGAACAAAATCGTGCATTAACTATAAGAGAAGCCTCTATTCTACAGACTTTTCCAGAAGACTATCTGTTTGTTGCTAAAAATGAAGAATTACATATCACTCAATTAGGGACTCATATTGGGAATGCTGTTCCTGTAAAACTTGGCTATATTATAGGACAAAGTATCCTTAGTCACATAAATAAACACAAGGAATGAAAGAATATACATTAAATGTTGATCCTCGTATTTTGGAATTATTGGGTCCAAATCTGTATACGAATATTTATTATGTATTGGCAGAGTTGATAGCAAATGCCTATGATGCGGATGCAAAGAATGTGTACATTGTCTCAACTAAAGATAATATACGCGTTGAAGATGATGGACATGGTATGTCGTATGAAAATGGAGATGTTGATAAATTTTTAAATGTTGCAGGGATATCACGAAAAGATGAGAGTGATTCTTACACACGCTCTGGAGCAAGAAGAAAAATGGGAAGAAAAGGAGTTGGTAAGTTAGCAGCCTTATCAGTTTCTGAAACAGTAGATATAATGACAATAAGTAATGGTGAAAAGTCAGGTTTCGTATTAGCAAGAAGACCTTTGGAGGGAAATAAATTACAACCTATTGCTGATGAAGATTTGAATTTTATGTATGTTAAATGTTGTGGAACTGCTATTGTTATGAATAATCCTCAATATCGCTTACACAGAACATTATCTGTGGTAAAACGAAATTTATTGAAAATTTTTCCTCTAGTAAATGAGGATTTTAAAATTCATATAGTTAGAGGTGATGAAGTAGAGGTAATTGATTCATTTGAGGATAATATAATAAGAGAATTGTGTACGATTATAACTCTTGGAGATTCTTTTAAGGGTTTGTCAAAATTGGTACCAACTATTTTCCCTGCCAAAAAAAATGAATTAATTGAAAATCGTACTAAGTATACGGAACCAATAGAGATGGAAGATAATGACGGAAGACGTGGTGAATATATGTTAGAAATTGAAGGTTGGATTGGAACTTATAAAACAACAAGAGGTAGAAAGGTTGAAGTTACAGATTTTCCCGATAATTTTATTTCTTTATATGCCAATAAAAAGATGGGAGAGTTTAATATTCTGCCAATAGTTGGTCAAAATAAACTAAATGAGGTTTATGTGGTGGGAGAGTTACATATTGACTTGTTTGAGTTATCTGAATTGCCAGATATGGCGTTAAGTAATAGACAGGGCTATAAAACAGATGATCCAAGATATGAAGCTGTAATAAGATTTGTTAGAAATTGTTTATTACCTGAAATATTAAAAAAAAGGGATTTGTTTGCAGACCTTACTAAGGCTAAGAAGAAGAAAGAAATGCTAGAAGTTCAAAAGAAAAATGAAATTGAACTAAAAAAACAAATTGATAATTTTCTTTTGAATGCTAGTAGAATAGCTACTGAAAATATAGAAAAAATTGGTGCTAGTGCACCAAAAGATGTAATACAGCAGGTAATTTCAGAAGCAATACATGATTCAGTACCTGATTTAGGGATAAAACAAATTGTTGATTCTCAAAAGAAAAAGATATTGATAATCCAAACATATTCGGATAAATCATTAGCTGACATTGTTTTCCAAATGTTAATATACAATAATATTCCTGCAAGTGACATTTTGTATTCGAATTGTGATGATGAAATATGTAGAGTCCCTGAAGGTTATTCTGTATACAAATATTTAAGAGAGTTTTTTGTTGAGAGTTATTCTACTAAAAAAATACTTGTTTTGTTCATAACTAGTGATAATACAAAACGATCGTGGGGAGCTATGACGGAAGTGGGTGCATCGTGGATTACTCAAATAGATCATAAAATATTTAATATTCCACCTTTTAAACCGGAACATCCCTTGGATGATGAATCGCAATGGCATATTACGGATAGAAATGAAACTGACAATAGCCTTTCAATGTCCAAATTAAGTGCAGATATTTTTTGTCAAAAAATTGAAGATGTTTGTAATAAGTTGGATTTTATCCCTAAAAGTAGAGATGAAAATAAAAGCTATTTATCTACATTGGTAAATATTGTTTAAAATTATACTTTTTTTTAATTTATTTGCACCCTTTCACAAATACTTAACAATCAAACTCAGGTTATGAAGAATTACAAATTAAGCTCAGCAGACTACAACAAATTAGTCAGTTTTATTTGGTCTATAGCAGACGATTGTCTGAGAGATGTTTATGTTCGTGGGAAGTATAGAGATATTATATTACCCATGACGGTAATTAGGCGCTTTGATGCCATTTTAGAACCTAAAAAGAGGGAAATATTGGAGTTAAAAGAACTCTTTATTCAAAATCAGGCTAAAGATTTAGAAGCGGCAATGGGTGCTGCTATTGAGTTGCCTTTTTACAATATATCCAAGTTTACTCTGAAAGATTTAAAAAGTGAAACATCAGCCCAAAATTTAAAAAAGAACTTTGAAGACTATTTGAATGGATTTTCACCCAATGTTCGAGAAATACTTGAAAAGTTTAAATTTTATCATCAATTAGACACCATGACTGATGCCGGAATACTCGGTTCAGTGATAGAAAAATTTGTCTCTTCTGAAATCAATTTAAGTCCTTACCCTGAATTGAATAGCAATGGTGAAGTACTCAAACCGGGACTTGACAATCACACTATGGGTGTCATGTTTGAAGAGTTGATTAGACGTTTTAATGAAGAAAACAACGAAGAAGCGGGGGAACACTTTACACCTCGTGATGTAATTGAACTAATGGCGGATATAGCTATTATTCCAATTGAGGACCAAATTAAAGATGCACCCTATACGCTCTATGACGGTGCTGCCGGAACACTTGGAATGTGTACTGTTGCCAGCGAAAAAATGCAGAATTTAGCAAAAAAGAAGGGTAAAAATATTACTACTCACATTTTTGGTCAGGAAATTAACCCTGAAACCTATGCTATTGCTAAGGCGGATATGTTGGTGAAAGGACAGGGACAAGATTCAGACAATATCTATTTTGGTTCTACTATTTCCAATGACCATTTAGCCGGAAAAAAATTTGATTTTATGCTTTCCAATCCGCCGTACGGTAAAAACTGGAAAACTGATTTGGAAAAAATTGGAGCTGGTTCAAGCAAGAATCCAAAAGACAACGTAACAGATCCACGTTTTGTAACGGAACACAGGGGAGAAGGTGATTTTCGTATGATACCCGATGTTTCAGATGGACAACTTCTTTTCTTGCTCAATAATATTGCCAAGATGAAAGATACTGAGATGGGTTCTCGTATTGTAGAAGTTCACAATGGTTCAGCTTTGTTTACAGGTGGTGTTGGTAACGGTGCCAATAATGCCCGAAAATATATGATTGAAAATGATTTGATTGAAACGATCATTGAGTTGCCGGAAAATATATTTTACAATACCGGAATTTCAACTTATATCTGGGTGCTTTCCAATAGAAAAGAGGAAAAAAGAAAAGGAAAAATTCAACTGATTAATGCAAGTACCATTAAAACAACTCTCCGTAAGAATATGGGGAAGAAAAATTGCGAATTAAGTAGGGATAACCAAAAACAAATCCTGAATCTGTATTTGGATTTTGAAGAAAACAACTGTTCGAAAATTTTTGAAAATAAAGAATTTGGTTACTGGCAAGTAACGGTTGAAAGACCTTTAAGACAAGCTGTTAGAATAAACGATGATACGCTAAAGGAGTTCAACGATATACTAAAAGGATTAGGTGTGCTTGATGGAGTATTAAATTCTAAAGCCTTAAAAGAATATCAAGGAAGGGGAGTGAAATCTACCAAAGGAGCAAAAGAAGAATTAGCTGATACGGAAAAGATGAAAACCTACCAATCTGTTTTGCTTTCGCTTAAATCGGAGGAAGATTATTTGTTTTACGCCGATTTTAAGGGAAAGTTTAACGAAAAAGCAAAAGGCTTGACGAGAATAACCTTAAATAACTTAGCCAAAACCGGACTTCTTGACCTGTTTGTAAAGAAAAACGAGCGGGCAGAAATCGTTATGGATAGCAAAGGAAATCCCGTTCCCGATAAAGAATTACGTGATACAGAACAAATCCCTTTAACCTACGAAGGCGGTATCAATGCCTTTATTGAGAAGGAAGTTCTGCCTTATCACCCTGATGCTTGGGTGGATAAAGACTCTGTACAGGTAGGCTATGAGATTAATTTTACCAAATATTTCTACGAACCGAAGGGATTGCCGCAGGTAAAAGAAATTGTAGAGGAAATTAAAAGACTGGAAAAAGAATCGGATGGTCTAATGGATAGCATATTGGAGGGGCTGGACTATGAGATATAAAGCATATAAAGAAGTGGACCTTCCATGGGTGGAAGAAATTCCGGAACATTGGGGTATTGGTAGAATAAAAAGTTTGTGTGAAAATTTTTATTCAGGAGGGACTCCTACGGCAGGTGATAGTAATTATTATACAGATACAGGTGAAGATTATTTCTTAAACATATCTGATCTTAACTCCTTATATGGAATAAACAAAGCAAAAAAAAGATTAACAAAAGAAGGTATTAGGTCAAAGAATTTGAGGAAAGTAAACACTGGAAATATTGTTTATGCAATGTATGCATCTGTTGGGAAAGTGGGAGTACTGGAAGTTG
>JAAZKM010000069.1 GCA_012799835.1 Candidatus Methanofastidiosia archaeon | reverse complement strand
CTAGTAATTACCTACTCTAAAATAAAGATCAGTATCGTTATCGTGGACATTTGCATAAGCTACCGTAATATCCATTAATTCTAATCTAGATAAATAACATCCATAATCCAATTAACATTATTGCAACACCCACCACTCTTTCTCTGATATTCTCTTTAAGTATCCGCCCTGCCAAAAGAACGGTAATAATCATGGCAGTCATCGATGCAGGTTCAGCAATACTTACTTCTATTCCTGTAAATGCAATTAACAAAAGTAAGTAAGAATATGCATTTACCCCCCCGCTTAAAGTTGCGATTTTCTTTTTTTCCTTAAATAAATTGATTGTGGTCATTATATTCCCTTTGATTAGAATGTATCCTAGCAAGAAAACTGTAATTCCTAAGTTTAGATAAAAGGCATAAAGCGTTGGACTAACTATCTTTATTGCGTTACCATCTATCGTTCTACCAATTGCGATTAATAGTGAAGCTATTATCATGTATTGACATGGTCTATCCAAAAATATTGCCTTAAACGATTCAAATAAGTTGCTTTTCCTATTTAAGAAAGACACACCATAAAACAGAAATATTAATCCGGCCACTTTGAAAAATGTAATTTTTTCATTTAGGAATATTACGGCCAATATTAATAAAAAAAATACATTAAAATTATACAGTGGGCTTACCAATGAAGCTTCGCCATCGGATAGAGATTTTACATACAACCAAAATGCAATGGAATATACAATGCTACTCAATGCAACAAATGTTAGAATTGACACGTTTAATACAATATCCACAAATAGAAGCGTAGGTACTAAAAATATAGTTCCTAATCCAAAAAATAGAAAAGTGCCGCTAATGCTATCAGATTTTTCGCCAAGTTTTTTTACCAGAATTCTTTCCCAGCCCAAAAAAATTATTCTTCCCAAAAGAGCGAGATAAGAAATTAACATGTCAAGAAGTAGAATAAAGAGTATATAAAGTTAATATAAATTATGCGCAAAATTTATATAGTATTTAGTCAAATTTTATATATGATTGAGGACTACTTGATGGAATTAGAGCTTCGAGGTCAATCCAAAAATACAATTAGAAATTATAGTTATACAATCTCAAATTTTCTTGAATTCACTGATAAATCTCCTGAAAACATTAACGAACAAGATATTAAGAGATATATGATATATCTTAAAAATCAAAAAAACGCGACTAATAGAACAATACATAGACATCTTAATGCTTTACGTTCTTTTTTTAGATATCAGAATATTGATATTGCAGATAAGGTACAGCTCCCCAAGTTGTCCAAACCTCTACCTAAGTTTTTGACAAGAGAAGAAATAAAAATTTTACTTGAAAAAACTGATAGATTACGAGATAAGTGCTTAATTAGATTATTGTATTCTACAGGTTTGAGAGTGTCTGAGTTAGTTAATCTTAATAAAAATGATATCAAAACTGAATCGATACATGTTATATCTGGTAAAGGCGCTAAAGATCGTATAGTTTTTGTTGATCCCGGGACCCAAGAAATGATAAACCATTATATTTCAGAGAGAAATGACGATAACGAAGCTCTTTTTTTGAGTACCCATGGCGATAGAATATCTGCAAGAACTATCCAATGGTTAATAAAAAATTATTCAAAAAAGGCAGGAATTGAAAAAAAAGTTACCCCCCATGTATTGAGGCACTCTTTTGCAACTCATATGCTTGAAGGGGATGCAGATATTGTCGTTATTAAAGAATTACTCGGCCATTCTAATTTAGCTACAACCCAGATATATACGCACATAACTGATGAAAGGCGAAAAAAAGTTTACGATAAAGCACATCCATTATCGAAAGAATAACTTTAAAAACAACTACATGAGTTTCTAGTTGGTGTTTTGATGAGAGTAATTCTTTTAGGACCGCCTGGTTGCGGTAAGGGAACTCAAGCTGAAGTTATATGTAAAACTTTTGATATTCCCCACATATCTACTGGTGATATATTAAGAAATAATGTAAAAAGAAATACAGAAATTGGTTTATCTGCAAAAAAATATATGGATATTGGTAGTTTGGTTCCTGATGAGATAATTATACAGATGATCAAAGAAAGATTATTAGAAGATGATTGTAAGGAAGGATTTTTATTAGATGGTTTCCCAAGAACAATTACACAAGCAGAATCATTAGATAATTTACTTGAGCAAATGAGTATTTCTTTGGACCACATAATTAACATAGATGTACCAGATGAAGATATAATCAATAGGATATCAAAAAGACTTTCATGTGCTAATTGTGGGGAGGTATACAATTTATTATATAAAGTGCCAAAAAAAGAAATGACTTGTGATTCTTGTGGATTTAAACTTCACCAGCGAGAAGACGACAAAGAAGAAGTTATAAGAAACAGACTTGAAGTTTATAGGAAACAAACGGCACCATTAATTAAGTACTATAAAAAGAAGATAAAAAATATTAATGGAAGTAAAAATATTAGCGAAGTTACAAATGACATACTTGATATTTTAAAATAATAATTTTTTTCCCTTTAATACATTGGAGATGCTATATGTTCCATATGTGGGAGTATCTAGTTCCAGTTGAGATTGTTCTTTATAATCTCAAGAAATTACGATAAACGTTTTATTAAATAAAAGATAATCTGGCACACTTATTAACTGTTGGATTCTATCCAGTTATCAATTTTTATGTATTCTGCACCATTAATTTTTAAAAAGGGCGAGGCACTTTTTATCCTAACGCCCAATTTTAATAATTGCTCTCTTTTAAAAATATTATTTCTTTTTCTAAAGTTGATAATTCTATACGCACTTTTGGGTCCAATGCCAGGAACCCTTATAAGTTCCTCATAAGAGGCCTCATTTGGATCTATACCAGAATCAAGAGTATTCAGTGCAATTTGTAATTTAGGATCCTTATTATTTAAGAATCCATCTTCATTAAATGCTATTTTGATCTCTTTTTCTGAAAAATCATAAATTCTATATAGCCAGTCTAATTGGTACAATCTATGTTCTCGCCACATGGGTTGCTCAGATGTTTTCTCCAAAGGAGTACCCTGAATAGGATTAAATGCAGAATAATACACTCTTTTTAACATCATCTCTTTATATTCCCTAATGACTCTATTAAATATTTCAAAGTCACTTTCTCCACACGCACCTATTACAAGCTGTGTAGTCTGGCCATAAGGAAGCTTTTTTTTAAATTCTAATTTTTTAATAAAATTCTGTCTTTTTAGAATATCTTTCATATAGTTTTTTGTGCTGCTCAATTCGGAAAGATAATTGTTATTTGGAGTTTCTATGTTAATACTGAGCCTATCTACAATTTCAGATGCTTGTTTAATATATTCATATGACACGCCTGGCAATACTTTAAAATGGATATATCCTGAAAAATTATATCTTTCTTTTAAGATTTTTATAGTTTCAATCATTTTTTCAGTTGTTGTATTTTCGTCTGAATTTATACCAGAGCTCAAGAAGAGCCCATCTATGTAGTTTCTCTTGTAAAGCGATATCGTTACTTTGGCTAATTCCTCTGGAGTATAAGAATATATTTTTTTATGTCCATTATATTCGGTTGAGTTTTGGCAGTACTTGCAGTCATGAGTACAATAGTTTGTGAAGAGAGTCTTAAACAGTAAAACAGAACATCCGGTCGTTGTAAAAGAATGAAAATTAATCGGCCTGTCTACATCTTGCAATATTTCACTTCGATTAGCGATCCTTGGAGATGAAGACAATGTACACATATCATGTTTAGTTCCTTGGCCTAAAGTTTCTATCTTGGAGAAATCAAAGTCAGTAAATGCCCTACTTTTATCATTTGTACACTCATATTTACTTTGATAGGCAAGATGAATTATCTTCTCAAGAGAAGTCATAGAAAATAATTAGATTATCTTTATTTAGGTATTTAGTGTACACTTTTTTATTTTAGCAATACCAAAATATATATTTATTAAAAATAATGAAATAATTTTAAATGTTTTTCTTTTTTATTATAGTTCCTTTTACATTTCCTTTGATAGTTTCAGATAAAACGCTTTTTTTAGTTAAATTGATTACATCTATTTCTATTCCCATATCAAATATAGTGATTATTTCTGATAATTTGCCTTCCATCCCTCCAGAAGCATCACCAGTATCTTTTGCAAACTTAAAGACTTCATTGATATTATCTTCAGTTATCCTATCAATTAGCTTCACGTTTTCTTTTTTTGGGTCACCCGTATAGATCCCATCAACATCTGTTCCAAATATTACTCTTGAGGGCTTAAGTAGTTTTGAAAGATAAGATACTATTTGATCGCCGGATAATATTGAAAATCCTCTAGCCCTATCAAATACAAGATCTCCAGTAAATACTGGAAGTAAACCAAGCTCTATGGCCCGTAGTAGGGGTTCTTTGTGAAATTCAACGATTCTTCCGTTAGAAGTAATAAAGTTAGAGAAAGTACCTATCCTCACGGGAGTTAATCCATTTTGCATTAGTGATTTTAGTACAATACTATAAAGTTCACTGACACTAGCCCTTGTTTCAGAAAAACCTTTAAGCTGATAGTTGTCTAAATACCCTTTACCTAATGAATATTTCTTTGCGATTGGGTGGCCGTATGAACCTGCACCATGCACCAATATGGATACTATTCCAGCATCTTTAATTTCTTGTGCAAGATTGGAAATTACCTCCATATTGGGGGTAAAATCTTCACTTTTTTTAGTAATTGCCGAGCCGCCTGCTTTAATAATAATCATAAGAAAATATATTCTTATGATATTAAAAAGATTCCTATTGATCTAATAATTTGAATAAAAAGGATTGGAAGATTTGTTTAATGATTCTAGCTTTTCGAAGTATATGCCCATCAGGAATCCTATTAAAAAGAAGAATCCAAGTAAGATAATACTTAGAATTACAGTAGAGGTCATAAATAGATTGATTACAAACATTTCAAATCCTATTATGCAACCTAAGGTAAAAACAATTAAAGCCCTTAAATTCGACGCTTGAATATATTTTTTTGGAGGCACTTTGTCTATAACCTCATCTATAAGTGTCTTGACTTCTGTTATCAATTTTAAATCATTTTGTTTAATGGAAGCCATAAAAAATGTAACTCCTTATTTCATTTATAAACTTTGTGGTTAATAGCTATTTTATATACATAAATTAGTAAATATAAATAATATTCAAATTCCCCAAATAACCTAAAATCTATCATTAAATAACACATTATTATAAATTATTCTTTTGTTTATTGATAATCAATAATAAACCTATAAGTTTATAAAGATAGCAAATAAATTGTATGTTGTTAGTTATAGTTCTCCATTATTTTTATTATGTAGAGGATAATAAGATATGTACAAAAAGATGGATGATATGGACTTATTGATAGACAATCACCATATAGATGGAAATTATTCAATAGAAGATATATCAAGAGAATCAGTAATTTTCATAGAGCTGATTCATGGGATAGTCCACGAATTAAGCAATTCTTTGACTTCTGCTATGGCTGCTACTGAAGTTTTGCAGGAAGAAATGATTAAATTAAGAAAAGGATTTAGTGACAATCACATTGATATTAAACTAGTTAATCATATCGAAAAAATCTTTACCCTGTACAAAACAACGACCGTCAAAAATCAAAATATTTTAAATTATTTACTAAAAATTGAATTTAAAATGCTAAGAGACCAATGTTATAAAATAAACTCCCCGCATCCAAAATTTGATCTCCTACAAAATTTAATATCGCTGAATATGAAAAGTAACGAAAAGATAGATTTAATTGTTAAAATTTTAAGAAACTTAGTAAATATTGATGAAGATATGGAACTAATCGATGTAAATGAGGTAATAAATACTAGTATCTTCCTATTACAAGACGAACTAAAAAATAAATACGTCATAAAAAAAGATTTTTCAAAAGTACCTTTAATCAATTTTAGTTTTCGCCAGTTAAACTATATAATCATTTGTATCTTATTAAAAACTCTTGAGATAATGAATTTCGGTGAACTTTCTTTAAAAACATTTGAAACTGATAAAGAAGTCTACATTATAGTTCAATTAAGTGGTGGAGAAATTACCCTAAAGAAAATTGAAGAAATAATAGCTCAGAAGGATTCGAAAATAGACATATGCTCGGTAAACAAATTACTTAAAAATAAAGGTGGCACCCTAACTATAAAAAAACTTAATGAGAAAAGAAGTTTAAATTTGGAAAAAGAATTAGTTGCAGATATAGAGTTTAAAATCAAGCTTAATAAAGCTAATGCAGTAAGCTTCAAATTAAATAAATCTGTTGATTCGAATAATAAAAATGAAAATGAATTTCAAGATTTTAAGCCAAGTTTATCCTATGAAGTAAAAAAGGAAAAAAATCAATCGAAAAATATTCTAATTGTTGATGATAATCTAGAAACGTTAGTTAGCCTATTTTTGACGCTAAAAAAAGAAGATTTTGGTAATAAGATAATTATTGCTAAAACTGCCGAGGCGGCATTAGAACAATTGCAAAAAATTAATTTTAACATAATTATTTCTGATTATAAGCTACCAGGAATGAATGGAATTGATTTTTTAAGCCATGTAAAAAATAATTATCCTAATAGTACTAGAATCCTTTTGACTGCATTTTTAACAAATTCTGTAAAAAAAGAAGCCAAAAATAAGGCATCAGTTAAAACAATAATTGAAAAGCCTTGGAATAAAGATAACTTAATAAAACTAATTAATGAATAATTTAAATAAAAATATTATTATACTAAAAGTTTATTGCCATGCTGAAATTATTTCTGTTTTTTTGTTTCCATTTTCATTATAAGTTATCTCCCACTTTGGAATCCAAACTAAAGATACCATTTTTATTTCTATATCTGATTTCTTTGGCTGTATTGTTACTTCTTTAACTTCGGTTGTCTCCTTTTCTCTTTTTTGCTTTATTGAATCTATTTGCAATTTGAGTTCATTTTCCAAGTACTCCATTTCTCTATTCAATGAATTGATATCTTTATTGACTCTCTCAATTTCTGCTGAGATATCCTTACTTTTTTGATATTTTTTCATTGTAGTTGTGGCAGACCTCGTAGAGCGTTTGCCCATAAACATACCGAGTACAGATTCTCCAGCAGAAATCACTGCTTCTTGTTTTAATGAATTTGCAGATGCTTGTTTTTTTAAAAGAATTTCTTGAGACTTACTTAATTTAGACTTGAGTTTTTGAATTTCTTTAGCGTATTTTTGTTCTATTTTATCAATCTCTTCATCTCTAGCTTCCCTAGCCAGTTGATTTAATTTTAAAATAAATTCCGCCTTTGATTCATTAGATTTTGAATATATCTTAAAATGAGGGCTGTGATATAATTTGAAATTACTATTGTAGAACAAGAAATCATTAAAACTCCTTTTAAGTTCATTAAAATCTTTAGGATTATTTATTTTTTCAGGAATTTCTGAGAACTTTGACTTGCTTTCGGGATCATTAAGAACTTGTGATACTTTTATTTCTTTAGATTCATCCCAACTTAATAATTCTGGGTTATCGATAATTAACGTCCTTTCTTGATCTTCCTTCAAATCAATATTTTTGTCTTGAAAATGGATTATTGCCTTTCCTATTACTCCTGGACTATAAATAAGGGAAGACTCTTCAAACTGCAATTCACTTTGATATTTGTTTTTTATTTCTTGAATAGAAAGAGCTGCATTTTTGACCACAGGCAAAAATATCTGTTGAATGTCTCTTGAAATTGTTGGTGGAGTTAAAGTGAATTTGTCTGAAGATGCCCCAATATAAGCCTTTGTTATTGTGGGCGAAAATTTAATTTCATGATATCTATCTTTCATTACTAACTTAATTTCATTTTTTGTCATTGGCCCTCTCAAATAACTCATAGCCCATCTTGTTTGGAAAATAATAGGATCTTTTGCATGAACATTATGAAGAATAAATACCCTTTTTCCCAAGTTAGATATTAATTTATTCATATTTTCTTTATTCAACGAATCTTTAGAATTTGCGCTAATTATGTCTAATCCTTCAAGCAATCTGAGTTTATCTCTTTCTGTCTGTAGTCTACCTATAAACCAAGTGCCGGTATTTGTAAGCCCTTTATAGTCCAAATCCACAGGATTTTGAGTGGCTAGTAGTACCCCAACTCCAAAAGCCCTCGCTTGTTTTAGCAAAGTAAGGAGGGGTTTTTTACTTGGAGGATTGGAAACTGGCGGGAAATAACCAAATATTTCATCCATATAAATTAATGTTCTGAGGCTATTTGTCCCACTTTGTTTTCTCATCCAAGATATAATTTGGTTGAAAAGAAGGGTGACAAAGAACATTCTTTCAGAGTCATTTAAGTGGGCAATATAAAAAATTGAATGCTTTGGTTTACCATCTTTATTTGAGATGAATTCAGGTATATCCAAGGGGTAACCTTCTAACCAATTTTTAAAGCTTGGCGATGCAATAAGATTATTCAATTTCATTGACAAGTTCAATCTATCTTTTTTTGGAAAAAAGGTATCAATTTCAAATACTCCTAGGGTTCTGAAAGGTGGATCTTGAATTGAGAGTATGAGTTTTGCTATATCGAGATTTTGATTTTTACTCCAGAAATTTTCAAATATGTTTGAAAGTAGAATGTGTTCACGAGAGTTTATTGGATCCGCTTCAATTCCAATTAGGCCCAGTAGACTGCTAACAATACCTTGTATTTGATCTCTAATTAATTCTGAATCTTCTTCCCAATTAAAAGAAGGCGCATCAAAAGAATGTAATATAGAAACAGGATGCCCTGCCTCACTTCCGGGTGTATATATTACAAAATCTGCATTTTCACGCAGCATTTTAATTCTATTTTCATCTTGGCCCCAATCTGCCAATCCCTTTTTCCATGATTCTGCCTGTTGTGCAGCATAGTCATCTATACTCATTCCTTTTCTGTTTGCTTCGTCAGGATCTACCCACGGGAGGAAACTCTCTTTTTTAAGTTCTGGGAAAGTAAGCAATAAATTTGTGATATCTCCTTTTGGATCAATTATTATCGCAGGGATATTGTCTATGGCAGCTTCTTCTAAAATATCAATACATAAACCAGTTTTCCCACTCCCAGTCATACCAATACAGACCGCATGTGTTGTAAGGTCCCTCGAATCATACATAACAAGCTTATCAGTTGGCATTCCATTTTTCATGTCAAATTCTTTACCTAAGTAAAATGAGCCTAATTTTTCAAAGTCCATTTTGTCCACCCTATATAAAATGCTTTAATTGAGTATATTAATCTTATAGTTAATAAACATATACTAGTAAAAATGAGTATGAAACTTAAATCATCCTTATTAACTAGATTCGATATCAATGGGCATAAGTTTCGTGTCTTTAATATTAATATAATACTCTTATTATATTGTTAATTAGTTACCGATATTATCATATGTAATTAACGATGGTTTTCGAAAAATTCGCAATGATAACCATCATCTTTAAAAATCGATAACTAATTTAATTTTTTATGAATAGATATACTATGGCTATTCTCTTTATGTTCATTGTTATTTTTGGACAAATTCCCACCCTATTGGCTAGTAAAGCAGATTGGAATTATAAAACAGATAAGGCAGTTTACTCTGTCGATATAT
>JAAZKM010000068.1 GCA_012799835.1 Candidatus Methanofastidiosia archaeon | reverse complement strand
TCCTTAGCTATTTAATTCATCAATCACATACTTGATATAAACCTAAAAAAGTGATACAATTTTCCTACCTTATATAAAAAATAATCGTTTTGTGTGGCTACAGGACATCATTTTTCTTATAAGGTATTTTTACCTCCTCCTTTCATGTTAATATTATTTGCTATCCTCCTTTCCAGCTATATTTAACAAATAAGATAATGAAGTAATCTTAAATATTTGAAATTATACTTATTGCTCACAAGGGGTAATAAGTATTTTCTGAAAGAACATCTCCCATATATTCATATCCACAAATAGCACACTTTTTCCCCGCATATGTAACAACAGTGCAGGACCCATCTTCATTTTTAGTATATTCTTTTATATTGATTTTTTTAAAAGCATGCATATGATCTGTGTCAAGCACTACATTCTGCATACTATCTTGAATAGTACCATCCTCCAAAATAATTAGGTATGTCGTGTCTGGACTTTCGGAAAAAGAAATTTCCGAACCTGTTTCAAAAATTTTACCATCAAAATTAACAAATGTATATTCTTGCTCCATTTTATGACCTTGAGTATCTTCAAAATTTGAAAAATCTTCGTTTTCTTCATATACGTTGTTAATCGAATCACTTAAAGAATTGCTTATTTTTAGTATCGTGACTGCTACAATGATAGTTAAAAGTAACACAGATGATATTATTATCTTCATGAATAAACTTCTCCTAGTTTTTAATTCCATAATAGATTCTCCTTTTACAAATATTTAGTTGATTAAAAATTTAAAAAATCGCAATAAAAGCCTCTTAATAAAGTAAGGCATATATTCTATAACAATAGGAATATTTCATGAGTATTATCTTTGTGACATTAAGCCAGCAATTTAAAAAATGAAAATTTTTTTTACTAAATTACTAAGCAATCTTTTATAAGCCTTAAGTTTTAATACAAATATAATAAACTATATGAGGTAATTAACTATGTACACCTATAAAACAGAAATATGGAGAATTATGTCACGGATAAAATAATTTTTTTAAAATTAAATTATATTTATCCTTGTTAAAATAAAGCTAAGGACTTATCACCCATTTATCACAGGTAGTAAGCCCTTTGAATTGATTATATTCATTTCTGTTTGATTTTTGTGTGGTATTCGAAATAGGTTCCATCTTTAATTTAAGCTTCACATTTTTCATTGGTTTTATAGTTTACATGTTTGCAATGTTACTTTGACTTTAGATTAAGTCTGGAATCTTAGTTTATATCAAGGTTTTATACTAATTGTTTTGCTTTCAGCAACCACTCCAGATATGCATGCACAAAATTTGATTTTAGCCCTATATTCACTTGCCGAAGAGTCATAATGTTCTACTGAGCCTCCAAATCCCGTTCTATCGTAGCTTTTTTCCCATGACTTTATTGTTTTCCATTTTCCATCACTTTTTTTTGCTTGTAAGTCAATATACACCTTGTTATCTGACAAAGTCGAACCCATAGAATATTCAATATAAATTCTATTTTTATTCTTCGTCATGTCGGCACTATATAATGCTATATACTTACTTGCATTTGGCATATACCCATTATCAAATAAATTAGCTTCGCTAATACTGTTGCAACTTTCAACAGGGTTAGCGTGTACTTGAGTACTTGTCGTTCCTGCTAAAACTAAAATTAATGTTGTAACTAAAATTGACTTCTTCATTTTTTCCTCCTAATGATTTTTATATATTGATTTTGCATATTCCATTGCCGAATCTTCTTCATTAAAGTTAAAAGCTATGTATTCTAAGGCTCCATCAAGCCAAGTTAAAGAATACCATTCCGTATTTTTTATTACATAAAAATTAATCCCATTTATATTTTCTTTTCGAATTGTAGCATTATCTTCATTTTTCTCTATATAGCTAGCTCGATTTATAAATTGGTTTTTATAAATAGTAACCATACTGTTTATAGTATTTTCTGAAGAATCTTGATATGTAAGAGTAATAAATGTTTTCTGTTCCACGTCGTCAACACTAATAGATGAAACCATATACTCATCTGATGGTTTATATAGAGAAAAACCTAGGTCTTTTTCAAGTTCTCCAAGACTTTCGTATTCATTCATCCCCAGTTCATAATCAAGACTCAAAGATTTATCTTCAACCGAATAATTTTTTATAGTGAATATTTCTTTTGTCCAAGATATTATAGTGTCAAAAATATTGAAGCCGGCAAAAGCAACAGTACCTATATTTAATATGAAAATTGTAACTAATGCTAAACAAGCTGTCCTGTAAACCAAAAATCGTTGATGATTAGATTTTTTTTTCTTTAATTTTGAATGTAATTTCTTTTTCTCGACATCGGCGACTGGCAATATATCTTTTGTGAAATTTAAAGTTCTATCCTGCTTAGATGAATGTACAATAGGATCAATCTGATCCATATCGTACAATGTTTTCTTTATATGCTCGACATCTAAATCATCCTTTATATTTTTCATTTGGCTTTCTAATTGTTCTGTAAGAATAGTCATTGTTTTTTTCTTGTCTAAATCTTTGTTATGATTGTCACTCATTATTCATGCTCCTTGAGTAATTTACTTCTACCTGTAACAACATTAAAACTTACACATTTGTCACTTGTTATTAAAATATTTTTTCAGTTTATATTTTACTCTATTTCCCATGGAGGTAATTGCCGAGTAATTTTTATTTTTTAAAAGAGATATCTCTGTTGTAGAATAAAGATCATAATATTT
>JAAZKM010000067.1 GCA_012799835.1 Candidatus Methanofastidiosia archaeon | reverse complement strand
TACCTCCCCCTCGAACATCAACATCAATGTCAACGGTGTTGGCTGTATCGCCTGCAAGGATAATTGGTTCAAACATTTTTATTCTAACCATTTCAGGTTCTATTATTGGCAGGGGTTTACTATTAATTCTTACTCTTCCCTTACCTTCTTTTACAGTTGCTCTTGCAACTGCTTTTTTTCTTTTGCCAATTGATTGAATTATTTTCATATACGGCCCCCAAGGAAGCTTGATATTTCTTTAACTTTAAAGTATTTTTTAGTTCTAAGTTTTGAAACATCTGCATCATTGAATCTAATATATTCCTTCCCAGTCAAATCATCAGGAACTCCAACATATACCTTTAATTTTCGGTAAGCCTTTCTTCCCTTTTCCTTTTTCCAAGGTAACATTCCCCTTATAGCTCTTCTGACTATTCTGTCAGATCTTTTAGGGAAAAATGAACCTCTTAAAGGATTAGCTAAATCTTTGAATTGAGCTCTTTTTTGATAAAGTTCAAAGAAATAGTCCCTATTGCCTGTAATTATAACTTCTTCAGCATTAACTATGAAAACTTCTTCCCCTTCTAAAAGTTTTTTTGCAGCAACTGATGCCATTCTACCTAGAATCTGATCTTTTCCATCGATTATCATAAGATCACTCCATTATTTTTACACCGCTACCTCTTGGGTTTTCTTTGTAAAGATCATAAAGATTTATTGCTCTTCCCTTTTTGTTTATTTTTTCTAGGGCAGATTTAGAGAATTTGAATGCTGAAACAGTGACTTTATGGTCTAACTCACCGCTGCCTAATACTTTACCGGGGATTACAACTGTATCCCCTTCTTGTGAATATCTGTTAATTTTTGACAAATTTACTTGAGGCAAATGCCTTGTAGGTCTTTTAAATCTCTTAGAAAGATCAATCCACAAGGGTGTTTTTTCTGAATATCCTTTGTCTATAAAAAAATCTATAAGGTTCAATATATTGGGATTAGTTTTATTTAACTTTTTCATTAATTTCACCTCTCAAACTCATACGCTTCCGCTCGCCTGAGATTAACATTGATATTTTAATACACTATTTAAACGTTTCTATAAAATTTAGTCTATATATCGATATCTCTAAAGGAAACGCAGTATTATTGTTTCCTATAGTTTTGATATTGGATTTAAAATTGGGGTAAGCTCAGTCTTATACCCTAAATCTTTTAATGCCATCTGTAAACATGCCACAGTGGAGATTATTTCTTTTTCAGTAATACTGCCCATATGGCCAATTCGTATTATCTTCCCTTTAAGATGATCTTGCCCGCCAGCTATGATTATATCATGCTTCTCTCTCATTAGTTTAATGAGTTCAAGGCCATCAATGCCTTCTGGAACTTTTATAGAAGTAACAGTATTCGAACATGTCTTTTCATCTTGTGGGAATAGTTCTAGGCCCAATGCTTTTGCAGCCTCTCTAGTGGCTTTAGCCAGATTTTCATGCTTTTTAATCCAGTTTTCAAGGCCGTATTCATCGATGATGTCTAAAGCTTCTTTTAATCCATAGGTCATTGATACTGGTTGCGTAAATGGAGCTTTATATTTGTTATTTTTATATTTTTTAAGGCTAAGATAATAGCATGTTGCATCTGTTTTTTCAATTACATCCCATGCTTTTTGACTAATCGAAATAAAGCACATTCCTGGTGGTAGTCCAATACACTTTTGGCTGCCTGATGCACATAGGTCTATCCCCCAATTATCAACTTCAATATTGTCTCCTCCAAGGGAAGAAATTGTATCTACTACCAAAAGAGCTTTAGTATTTCTTACAATTTTGCCTAGTTCTGCAACAGGATTTCTAACTCCTGTTGAAGTTTCATTATGTACCATTGTTACGGCTTTAATGAACGGATCCTTTTCTAACGCTTTTTTCACGTCTTCTATATTTATTGGCGATCCCCATTCGTATTTTAGTTCAACTACTGTTCCCTTGTAGGCTTTTACTATATCCCTAAACCTCTCTCCAAATTTGCCTGAAGTAATACATAGGACCTTATCTCCCGGTTGTATGATATTAGCTATTGCAGCATCCATTGCGGCAGTTCCAGACCCAGCCATTAAAAAAACATCATTATTTGTTTTGAATAATTTTTTCATTCTTTCTGATTGTTCCATAAAGAGTTTGTTGAATTCTTCGCCCCGATGAGGCATGATTTTCATTGACATTGCTCGAAATACCCTAGGATGTACAGGTATAGGGCCGGGTATCATAAGTAAAAAATCTTCATTCATATAATCACGACATTATTTTAACCAAAATAAACATATATAAGATTATCCTATCTAACTACTAGTTAAAAGTGTTAGAATAGAATTAATCCCAAAGATATTAAAACAAATCACATTATTTCTTTATGTGTCATTAGTCTTGTTGTGTATCCTGCAATGCGATTCAATAGTTTGTGTGTAGGTACGTCTATTAAATCTTTAATTATTAATTTATTTTCTTCAAAGTCTTTTGTTAATTCGGCTCTGTGTTTTTCAACTAATTGTCTTGAAATTCTTTTTAAGAACGATGGCCTAATTCTTCCCAATATTACACCTCCATTTTAGATGAAATGACCTTATTCGCTTTTTAAAATTATCGCAAATACTTTGTTTTTCTTTCTAGGGGCCCTTATTTTAATATAAATTACAGTAAATATTTAAGGTGAGTAAGCGAAAAATACTCATGCTCAAGATTATAAATAGTCGAATTAATTCAAATATGACTATAGGGATAGGTGCTTATGAAAATCCAGATAAAATTGAAGAAGTTGCAGACAACATCAATTTTTGTAATGTTTAAGTTTTTTATAACTCTGAAAAAATAATATCTTCTCTAAAAAAGGGCAGTGTAGATGCAATAGTTAGAGGCACCTTGCCAAGTTCTGATTTTTTAAATGAGGTGAAAAATAAATTTAATATAGATAAAATCTATAGAATTGGTCTTCTAGGAACCTATGACAAAAAATATTTCTTTTTTGCGCCCCTTGGTATAGATGAAGGAGAGAATCTTAGAGAAAAAGAGATGTTTATTGAATATGCCAATGATTTATTAAAACAATTTAGAGTTGAGCCAAAGATATCTGTACTATCGGGCGGGAGATTAAAAGATATTGGAAGATCTAAACTAGTTGACAAAAGTATCATTGAAGCAGACGCTTTAGCAAAAAAGTATGCAGTTAAACACGCCCAAATATTAATTGAAAATGCAGTAATAGATTCAAATTTTATTCTTGCCCCAGACGGAATTTCTGGGAATTTAATTTATCGAACTTTAATTCATCTTGGAGGTGGAAGTTCACATGGTGCTTTGTACTATCCTTTAGCTATTAACAACACAATTATTGTGGACACGTCAAGAGCTGCGCCCAAAGAAGAGTATATTTCCTCAATAGCACTTGCTAATGCCATTAAAAATTAATAATTAAACGTATCAATTATTTTATCTAAGTTTATTACATCCTTCCACGATCTAATTTCATTATGATTTGTCGCATCTAGATGTATTGGCGTCAAAGAAATTTTATTCTGTAGTAGTGCAGAGTAGTCGGTACCATCTTCTACAAAACCCCCCGGAGCTTTACCGAATACTTTAAAGACCATCTTACCTCCCTCGTTATCAGTTTCGAATGGTTCATCGTAGTACACCCTCCTACCTAGTCGTGTTACTTCAATACCCTTTAGTTCATTGAAGGGCACAGAAGGAACATTTATGTTAAGAAGCGTATCAGTTGGCAACTTAGAAAAATTCCAAGAATTGAAAAGTATTTCTAAAAATTTTGTTGCAGTTTCAAACATAGGATTAAAGTAGTCACTTGAAGAAATTGCTATTGAAGGTATTCCGTTTATTATGCCTTCTCTTGCAGCTGAAACAGTGCCCGAGTAATATATATCATAAGATATATTCTCTCCGTGATTTATTCCAGAAAGAATCAAGTCAATTTTTTCTTTCATGAAATGCCTTATAGATAGAGCGACACAGTCTACAGGGGTCCCAGAAACAACATAGTCTGTTCTTTTTTTATTTTCTAAGTATACCTCTTCAACTCCAATTTTTTTAAATATAGAATAACTATGCCCAATACCACTGCAGTTTTCTTTGGGGGCTACAACTACCACCTCTCCCAAAGATTCGGCAATTTCTATAAGGCTATTTAGTCCTTCTCTTCCATAACCATCATCATTAGTTACAAGTATTCTCATTTGAACTAAAAAAGATATGAGTTACTTTTAAAGGTTATTCTCTAATAATTTCAAGTACTGCCTCTTTTGGTACCCTTAAATGAATTAAATTTTGTTTACCGCGACCTCTAGATTGTGCCCGTTGAATATCTATGAGCTTAAGATTTTCAAGTTTTGTTGTCACTTTTCTAAATAGTTCATATGACATTTCTCCAGATAAAATATTGAAGAAATCATTGGCTTTTGTAAATTTACCGGAATTTAAAGCTATAGTTTTTAGAACCCTTACATCAGAATTGGATAAACCATCAAAGACATTTTCAACATGAAGAAAAGAGCTTATCCGATCAATTGCCTTTTCAACATCATCAACAGTTATTTTCCGTCTAGCTTCAAGCTCTGCTAACATTCCTGCTTCTTTTATTCCCCTTATCCCTAGCCTTAAATCTCCTTTATCAAAAGTTATCTCCGAAATTTTATCTAAAACTTCTTCATCCATTACTCCCGGATATAGCCCGATATCACAACGATATCTAAGAATATCCGATATTGTAGATCGTGAGTAGGGCTTAAAGTGAACTTCATTTGGCATGAATACTGTTCTAATTTTTTCAGAAACTTTAAATGAAAATGCATTATCTGTAACAATTCCAATAATTCCTGTTTTAACACCAGGAAATATCTCATGTGCCCTTAGAATTTTATAAAGAATATTTTCTGCAACGTTGACATGGAATAAAAAATCAACATCATCCAATGCAACAAGTAATCTTTTATCCTTTTTTTGTAATTCTCCCATAGTATATTCATATAGTGTTGCCAAAGGTTTACCAGTTTCTACTGGAGGGTATCCAAAAATTCCTTTAAAAATTTGGGCCATTATAGAAAACTCTCGGTAATGAAACTGACAGTTAATGTAGACGGGTACGACCTCATTTGAAACTTCAGTAATATTTTTGAATAGTAACTTGACAGAGGTAGTTTTTCCAGTACCTGTTGGCCCAAGAATTATAGTATTTGTAGGGAGATCTCCTTTGATTAAGGGTTTTACATTATGGGATATAGCCTCAAGCTCATTGTCTCTAAAATTGAAAACCTCCGGTACATAACTAAGATCGAATACTTCTGGGCGTCTAAACAATGATTCGTCCCACATCAAGATATTTTTTATTTTGCTTGACATAACTAAATAAAAAAATTATTTTAAGTTTTTATGCTTTAGCTATCTCCATAAATATGTTCGATAGTATAAAGTTTTTTTCCTTTTTTTCAGCATTTGCATGTTCTATTGCCTTTTCAATTATTAGTGGAAAAGGTACTTTTTTCAAATTATTGTTGTGTGTCATACAATCACCAATTAATATAAAATTAGAAATAATATAAAGTAATCCTAGACAGAATATTTTATTTTTTATTAAATTATTAGTTTAATATTACTCAAAATAGCCAAATACCCCTAAATAATCCTTATTTTTAGATTTTA
>JAAZKM010000066.1 GCA_012799835.1 Candidatus Methanofastidiosia archaeon | reverse complement strand
TTCTTTGATTATAAAGACAGGGTATTTTTATTTATACATGCATAGTTCTTCTTACTTTTGGAATATATTTCTATAGGATTTAAGACAACAATTATTATTCTCCAAACGCTTTGATTATTTTTTATAATAAACTATGCCAACAAAATAAAAAATAAAATATTCATTAAAAATCAGAAACACACTACTTTATCGCTCTCCACTACGATATCATAGACATCCTTCATTGTGGATAGAGGGCACATTTCAGAAGCTTTCTGATTTCTAGACTTAATGCATGTTCCACAAGCTAATATTTTTCCCCCGTTGGAAAGGAATCTTTCTGCTTGCTCAATAGTGTTGAATCTCACATTTGAGTTTTTTTCATATTCAACCCCCTTTCCCATTAAAAAAATTTTAGTTTCATCTCTCTGTTCAAGACAGAAATTTCCAAAACGAAATGCATTCCAACATTTCTCTTCATCGTTATCTGAAATTATTATTCCAATTTTCATTATACCGCCCTATCAATAACAACAAATATACTCTCCTATGCTTAAATATATTTCTTATAAAATGTTAAAGTAAAGTAACGCCATAAGTAAAGGTGCATTAATATGAATTCATTTTGTGAGCTTTTTGCTTTACTTAAAAACAACACCTTGAATAAAAATCTCTCTCTTTTATACAAATATAATTCAAAGAAATTATATAAAAAACTACAACAGTTAGTACAAAAGAATGAATAAGCTAGATTTGGTGCAATTTAGCCAAAATTATGCAATAAAACAACTACTCTCCGATTATTTTTACCAAGACTCTCTTTTTTCTCTGACCATCAAATTCTCCATAATATATCTCTTCCCAAGGTCCAAAATCAAATTTTCCGCCAGTAATAGCTATTACAACTTCACGCCCCATAAACTGTCTTTTAATATGGGCATCCCCATTTGTCTCTCCTGTTTTATTATGCTTATAAATTCCAGGATTGGATGGAATATTTTTTTCAAGCCAATCTATAAAATCCTGATGTAAACCACTTTCTGCATCATTAATGAAAACACTTGCAGTAATATGCATTGCATTCACAAGACATAATCCTTCATTTACTCCACTTTCTCTCAATACATCTTCAACTCTAGAAGTTATATTAACAAACTCAACTTTATTTTTTGTATTAAACCATAATTCTTTCTTATAACTCTTCATATATTGAATTAAAAAGGGCCATTTAAATTTTTTATTATTAAAGTTTTAAAAGAATTATTAATTAAGGAAGTAATCTCAATGGCAACATATGTTTAACAAAAATAGCACTATCTTTTAGTTATCTTTTTGAAGATATATCATTTCTTTTATTGCATATACGTAGAAAATGGCAATTATTTTAATATTCATTACTTCATCTAACTATTAAAACTGATGCAGTAGCATTGTGTAATACCTTTTCTGAAACACTACCTAAGAAAATCCTATCTAGTGCTGATATACCCTTTGCCCCCATTACAATTAAGTCTTCTTTTTTAGATATATTAATAATCTCTTCATCAGGACGACCTTCGAGTAGTTTTTTAGTAATTTTTAATCCAGATCTTGATGCCATCTCCTCTATTTCATCTAAAAAAATGGAACCTTCCCGTTTCATTTTTTTTCTAATTTCTTTAATCTCAGTATCATCTGTATATATCACTGGGGAGTATGGCGGCCCTACATAAGCACTAATTGGTACATGAACAACATATAACGCAATTAATTCAACATTCATAATCTTTGCAAGATAAATTGCTTTTCTTGCTGACCTCTTTGATGTTTCGGAACCATCAACAGGAGTTATTACTCTTTCAAATTCCTTTTCCATATATCTAATATATGAATTTATAATTTATATATTTTACCTAATCGGGATAAATCATCATTGAAAATGGTAATAAATTCTTTAAGTCTGTTTAAGGCTATGTTAATAGATATAGTAGAAGGGTATTTTTTTAGAAATATTGAATTTAACGTAGTATAATAATCTTATCAATGAATAATATGATCGTAATTTTGCTATATTAAAAAAATAATTAATTGATCATCATTGTTTATTCTTTTTGGGACAATGCTTCTAATTATA
>JAAZKM010000065.1 GCA_012799835.1 Candidatus Methanofastidiosia archaeon | reverse complement strand
TAACAAAAGTTTTCATATAAAACATCTAAAGGCTTGTTTTCCAACAACTCTTTAATTTCTGAAGTTTGATCTTCGTTAATAGGGATTGATAGTATGCCTAAATAAAATTGAAATATTTGGCGATATCCATCTCTTCTAGTTAACACATTGGAATACATTGGAATTGATTGTAATTCCCCAACATTCTTTAAAAAAGATTGTTGTAATATAATTTTTAACTCTTTTATATGTTTATCATTATTTTCTATTAGTTCAATATTTATAAAATTATCTTGTTTTAAAAAATCTTTTTGAAAAACAGTTATTATCTTGAGGCACCAGTTCAGAAAAAATTTAACAAACCTATTCTCTGCATTATCAAATGTATCAACTATTTCTTCATACATAATTTCTTTCGGTAAATATTTTCTATATCCATCACTTAATTTTTCAGCTAACATTATATTTTCACCATTATATCTTTGTAATGGTGATGTTCCTGAAAATACTTCTACAATTGCTTCATCTGACAGCTCCGTTATATTGGAAATATTATTGTACTCTATACTTGATGTCATAGTTCTACATGGGTTGTTTTCTATTAATTTAAAATTATTAAAGATGTTTTTTCCTTTATCAACTGATGAAAGAGCAGTATTAATCATTAAAAATATATGATAATTTAAATCTGTCTTATGTTTAAAATCCCTTTCAATGCTAGAGTATGTGGGCTGATTATAGTCATATGATAAATTTACAATATAGTTATTCACTGTTTCTATTAATTGATTCATTTCGCTAATTGTAATTTTATATGATTCTATAAATAACAGTATGTTTTTAAATTTTGCTATTCCTATACAATTTTTAAAAATTAATCTCCCAAAATTTTCAGTTCCAAATTCTCCTATTTTAAGGAAATCTTCTGGCTTAAAAGGCCCAGATAGTGACTTCACATTATATTTTTCCCATTCTTGTAATACTATATTATTTTCAAGATATATATTTCCTCCATTTGTCTCTTGACATTCTAAATATTGTTCTTCACTTTCTATGAAATCATTTAACTTTTTCATATTTAAATCGTTTCGATAAATTATAATATCATGGCATCTAACGGCACTTACACACAATCTATTCATTTTCATTTTACTTGATAAAGGCTGCAAATCCAGTATTATTTAAGTCACTAAGCATATTTACAATTTTTATTGCTGACTTAGGATATTTAAATAAACCTTCAGCGATTGTGCCGTCTAACGCTAATTCATTTATTTTCCCATTAGAATATTCTTTTAATTTATCTAATAGAATATCTGCATTTTCTGCAATAGTTTCCTTTGGATCCGTTAACAATACTCCTAATATTTCTGATAGTGGATTCCATATATTATCATATGATCCATATAATTTAGGTAATATTTTTTGAAGAATTTGATTATCCATGCCCCTATCCATTCTATTAACGTAGGAAGTATTATTTTCTACATTACACATATATAAAGCAATTTCATTCATTACTCTATAACCAAAATGTAAATTATATCTTTTAAGTATTGTAAAGATTTCAATCAAATCATTAAATTGATTTGGTGCAAATTCTATAAACTTATTAACTTTTTCTTTTCCTGCCATAGTAATAGCCAATTTAGGCATATCAGAGTCATCATCAAAATAAAATTCTTCATCTACAACTGTGCTTACCACAGTATTTATCAACTCAATATTGCTTTTGCTCAAATTATATATTCCAGGAAAATCCACCTCATTAAATTCTATAACGTTACTTCTATCTAAAACTTTTGGACTAAACATATATGTTGTCTCATCTACATTTACTGTTCCTACAGTAAAAACATTTATAGGAATAGGTAGTTCAGGCGGAACTAAGTATTTCTCAGTTATCTCATTATATAGTTTTTCACACTTATACTTATCGCTGTTTTTATAAGTACAATCTTGACAATCAGAAGGACTGCCATCAGCACTAAGACAAGTGTCGCTATTATGAAGAATTATATTGTCCTGTACTATTGTCACCTTTTCTTTAAGCATAGTTTTTGTATATAACTTTTTTAGATTTTCTATTCTTTCCCAATCATCAGGATCTATATCATCTTTCTTTTTTAAGCGATAGCTTCCACCTCCACCTTCAAATACTCTATTTGCTAGACGATTTGTTCCTTGGTTTAACTCACTTCTATATTGTGCCGTCCAATTATTCCCACCAAATATTGTCTCCTGCCATAACTTAGAGAATCTATTTTCTCTATAATCCTTTATTTCTAACATTTCATTTAAATTATTTATATCTAAGGCTGATAAGATTATCGCTTCTGATAAACTAGTATCGGCTGGATAAGAAAATATCTCTTCTAAATCTAATTCATCAGTAGAAATATCATCCATAAACTTTTCGACTCTTCTGCTTTCAATTAAGCTTAGATAGTCTGCAAAGTAATGCTCAGTTTTTGCAATATTCATTTCATCTAAAATCAGAAAAAAAGGAATATTAGGTTTATGTAAAGCACGTAAGAAAAGCCGAATCATAGGGGTTATATAATAGCTATTATCTATTAAATTATGGTATCCAAACAATCCTTTATTATCTCTCCAATTAGGTTTTACAGGTATTAATTCATAAGATTTTAAAGTAGTGTCATTAACTATTTCTGCAAATAATTCTGCAATTTTTGATTTTCCTGAACCAGAAATCCCTGTTAATATTATAAATGGCTTTGTAATTAAAGATATATAGTAATTGAATAACAAATCTTTTGTATAATGAAAACCTTTATCTTGAAAAGAATTCACTAATTCTTTAGCTTTTACTATACTCATCAATTGTTCCCTCCTAGTCTTTGAAATCACCTCTATTCTTTAAATTATACTATATAATTTTCAAAGTTTCAATTTTCAAAAATTTAATTTCTGCAAAGCTATTTTTCTTATTTCTTTTTTACTATTGAAATTTATTTGTTTATGTGTTACTATTACTTTAGGCTTCTGACCGACTTGAATGGCTTAATGACTTAATAAGAGGAGTGATACATATTTATGAAAAAAAATAATACTTTAGTAGGAACTAAAGAAACGGCTAATATCTTAGGTGTTTCAGTATCAACGGTAAGAAGGTGGGCAAATAAAGGAACTCTTCCTTGTTATCGTATTGGTGAATCTAGATATCGAAAATTCAAACTTTCTGAAATAGAAAAAATAAAGAAAGAATATTATGGAAATGATTTTATCTCTACTTCAAAACCAATTATTCCAAATATTAATAAAAAGTTAATTACTAAAAATATTGTTGCAAGTTCACATCCTGCACACTATTTAATGCATAAATATTGGGGACGAAAACCACATAATGTTGTTAATGAATATATTTCTTTTTTTTCAAAAGAAGGTGATACTATACTTGAACCATTTATGGGAAGTGGTGTTACTGTAATTGAAGCAATTAAATTAAATAGAATGGCTATAGGAATTGATATTAACCCTATGTCAAAATTTATAGTTGAAAATAGTATACGTAAAATTAATTTCAATGATTTCACTAACAGATATAATGAAATCTTACAGCAACTTAATGATAAATATAGTTATTTATACGACACCGAATGTCCTTCATGTAATAAATTATCTAGAATTGAAGTTGCTGTTTGGGAAAATGATAAATTAGATTGTATAAAAGGAATTTGTCCTTCACATGGAGCCTTCAGAAAAAAGGCAACTAATTTAGATATTAAAAAATATAATGATTGTCAGATTTTAAAAAGAGACTTACTAGAGAAACATGAAATCTCTTATCCAACTGATAATATAATGAAATATGTAAAGCGTAGTGGGCGTACAAGAATTGATGAACTTTTCTCCGACAGAGCATTAATAATTCTTTCCAAACTACTAGATTTAATTAATGAAACTGAAGACGATGATATAAAACAACTGCTTTTATTTTGTTTTACTTCTATGTTACCAAATGTTTCAAGAATGCTGCCTGGTGATAAAGAGAAATGCACCTATAGATCTGGTTGGGTTATTAGCAAATTCTGGACACCTAAAGTTCATGCTGAGCGAAATATCTTTCATTGTTTTAATTTAAGATATAATGCCATTCTAAGAGGAAAAAAAGAGTTGCTTGAAATTAATCCTTTATTATGTGAACTTCACACAAAAGACTCAAGTAATCTTTCTTTTATTGATTCAGAAAGTATAGATTATATCTTTACTGACCCACCGTATGGCGAAAGTATTGCCTATCTAGCATTAAGCCAATTTTGGAATAGCTGGTTAGAAACAGATGTATCCTATGAAGATGAAATTATTATTGACCCCTATAGGGATAAAATATATGATGACTATTCTGAAAGGACGAAAAAGACATACAAAGAGCTTTATCGTGTTCTAAAGGACAAACATTTTATGTCCTTTACATTTCATAATCGAGATTTAAATGTATGGAAAGCAATACTAGATGCTTGTAATGAAGCAGGATTTATTCTAGAAAATATAATATTACAAGAACAAGCTGTAAGCTCAGGAACACAAGGAATTAACAAGAAAAATACATTAACAGGTGATTTTATTTATACTTTCAAAAAAGATACACAAGCCATTCAAAATACCAAAATCACTGTAGACGCTGAAAGCTTTATTAGGGATTGTATAAATGAGTTTATCGAATCTAACAATGGAGCGACTCCTTCGGAGTTATATGAATATATAATTCCAATAATTGTTCAAAACAATGCTTATACAGATATCGGTGGCAATGCAATAAATATCGAAAATATTTTAAAATCATCATTCCAATATGTAAAAATATCTACTGATGAAAATAATGAGATTGGAGGTGGTTATAAGTGGATGAAACAAGACAATTAAATGCACTTGATTTATTTGCTGGAGCTGGGGGATTCTCAGAAGGTGTAAATAAGGCTGGAATAAATATTGTAGCAGCAATAGAATTTGATTCGCAAATTGCTAATACATACAAATATAACCATCCCAACACACAAGTTATTTTAGATGATATAAAAAATATTTCTGCTAAAACAATACACAATATCTTCCAGAGTAAAAAACTATCATGCGATATAATATTCGGTGGTCCTCCATGCCAAGGGTTTAGTATGGCTGGCAAAAGAATTCGTTCTAATACAACTTTTTTAGAAGATGTCCGCAACTATTTATTTAAAGAATATATACGTATGGTTAAAAGTTTAAAACCTTTAGTTTTTGTAATTGAAAATGTTCCTGGAATTCTAAATTATAATAATGGTAGCATAAAAGAAGAAATATATAATACATTTGAAGATATAGGATATAAAGTAGATTCACGCATTTTATGTGCAACTGATTATGGTGTTCCTCAATCTCGAAATAGGGCTATTTTTATCGGTAATAGATTGGATGTAGATCCTAGTAAGTTTTTTCCTACTCCAACCCATGATGAAGATTCTTACATTACAGTTTATGATGCTATAAGTGACTTGCCAGAGGTTTCTGCAGGAGAAGGATTAGAAAAAACATTTTACAGTAAAAATATTCAACTTACCAATTATCAGAAACAACTTATTTCTTCAAAAGGTTATGTTTTTAACCATGAAAGTTCAAAACATAAACCCCAAACATTAAAGATACTTTCTATGATCAAGCAAGGGCAAACAATGAAACATTTACCCAAGGAATATCAAACTAAATCAGTACACAGTGGTGCATATGGAAGAATGGAATACAATAAGCCAGCATATACCCTTACTACAAGATTAAATACACCTTCTGTAGGAAGAATCACACACCCCACTCAAGATAGAACGATAACACCTCGTGAAGCGGCTAGAATCCAATCCTTTCCAGATGACTATCGATTTCTTGGGGATATAACCTCAATTGGAATGCAAATTGGTAATGCAGTACCACCAATTCTTGCCCAAAGAATAGCTGAGCAAATTCTTTCAATTTTAAGTCAGATAGATAACATAGAGACCTTATAAAAAATTTATAATTATTAAAAATAAGTTCTTATAACATGAGTGGTGGAAATTTTTATTATTTAAACAATAATTTTATACTTCCAACTGAAATATTAATAACATATAAATAAAAAATATAATATATCTTATATAATAAGAAGAGAGGTTCAAGTATACACCTCTCTTCTTAAAATGGTATTTCATAATCTACCTTAACATCACCATAATAAATATTATTTT
>JAAZKM010000064.1 GCA_012799835.1 Candidatus Methanofastidiosia archaeon | reverse complement strand
GGTTGCAACCTTAGCTGAACTTCCCCAAAGAATGAGCGTAAAGAAAATGGAAAATATAATTATGCGAATTTGTAAGGATAATTACGTTAAAAAAGAAGAGCTTGCAGAACTATTAAACCGTTCGGAAAATTATATCAGAAATAAAATTTTACCGAGAATGCTAAAAGATGGAAAATTAGAGAAAAAATACCCGTTTACGCTTAATCATCCCGAACAAGCCTATAAAACCACAGAAGAATATGCAGAAAAACTATAAGCGATTAGGCGAATACATACAACAGGTGGACGAAAGAAATTCCAATTTGGAAGATTTGCCTTTAATGGGGCTAAGTGTTCAAAAAATGTTTATTCCGTCCATAGCTAATACGATTGGCTCAAATATGGCAAACTACAAAACAATCTACAAAGATCAATTTGCTTATATTGCTGACACTTCACGACGTGGTGATAAAATTGCAGTTGCTCTTTTTAAAGACTATGAGAAGGCTTTAATCTCACAAGCATATACAACTTTCGAGATTACAGATACCAAAAAACTTATCCCGGAATATTTAATGATGTGGTTTAGTCGTCCTGAATTTGATAGGTATGCCAGATATAAAAGCCATGGAAGTGTAAGAGAGATTTTTTCTTGGGAAGAAATGTGTGATGTAATGGTTCCCATTCCCAATATTACCCAACAACAAGCACTTGTAGATGAATACCAAACCATAGAGCGACGAATACAAATAAACGAACAACTCTGCCAAAAATTAGAAGAAACAGCACAAGCTCTCTACCGAAAATACTTTGTAGAAGATATCGATACGGAAGATTTGCCGGAGGGGTGGAGATGGGGGAAGTTGGAGGAAATTGCTACAATTACAATGGGACAATCGCCTATGGGAGAAAGTTATAATATTGATGGAATAGGAGAAATATTTTATCAAGGTAGAAGTGATTTTGGAATGCGATTTCCAACAATTAGAATGTATACAAATGAGTCAACCAAAATGGCAAAGAAAGATGATGTTTTATTAAGTGTAAGAGCCCCAGTTGGAGATATTAATATTGCACCACATAACTGTTGTATCGGTAGAGGACTGGCAAGTATAAGGAATAAGAAAAAACATAAATCCTACATATTTTATTTGACAAAGAATCTAGATGAAATATTTAATGTAGCTGATGGAGAAGGTACAATTTTTGGAAGTATTGATAGAAATACACTTTTAAACATTGATGTAATAATTCCAGATGAAGAAACTGTTGAATTATTTGAAGGAAAAGTTTCATCTATTGACAGGTTATATAAATATAATGATCTAGAAATTAGAATATTAAAAAAAACACTATCTTTGCTGTTGGCAAAGATGGGGAGAAAGGAGGATTAGTTATGACACATTTTGAGAAACTTGATAAATTATTAATGGGTTTAATGTCAAGAGTAAAACATCAAATGTCAGGAAATTCTGAAAATCCCAAACTAACATTTGATTTTCTTTGTGATGTCTTGTTGAAAGATGAAGGAATTGAGGATTGGGAAAAGCAGTTTTTGCAAAATCGTTTAATGAGCGATGGTTTTTTATCTTTTGATATTGTTAAAGGCATTTCAATTCCAAACATCACTCAAAAAGGAATTGAGTTTGTACAAAAAGGGGGATATAGGAAATTACAAGAAAAAGAGAAATTGTTTGAAGAAGTTCAAATTTCAACAATAAAAAGTAATAATAGGAGTAAGTGGGCACTGATTGT
>JAAZKM010000063.1 GCA_012799835.1 Candidatus Methanofastidiosia archaeon | reverse complement strand
ATTAAAAAAATCTATAAGAGGGGAACTATAACAAAAAGCAATTGTTTCCAAAATGGAAACAGTTCAACAAGAAGAAAAAATTGATTACCTGCAGACAGTCAAAAAGAAGCAGCAACGGGTGCAACTGTCCACTGCTTGGTGAAAACATCTAAGGCCATTGGCCTGAATCCTTATAAATATCCGCAGCTTTTGCTTACAGCTCTTCCTAAAATACAGTTCCAAAACGATGAAGGATTACTGAAAAATTTACTTTCTTGGAATCCAAAAGTTCAGGAAATATGCAAAATTAAATAACTAAAAATTTGGCAGTCAAAATGGCTGCCGTTTTTATATATACATGTGATTATTGGACGCTTACCATTTAAGAACACTTCAAGGTGTTTTTTGCAAGTACCCTTTCGTAAATATTAGGACAATCCCATAGTATTTTTGCCACCAAAATTTATTTAAAAGTCACCAAACTTGCTTGTCCAAGAATAGATGAATATAATGTCCTTAAAGGAAGAAAAGAAAGGCATCTCAATTTTCTGAAAAACTTATAAAACGAGGAGTAAAAAATTCGAGACTATTGTAAATGATATGGAAAGATGTTAAAGATGGAGATTTGAAAGAAATAAAAAACAGTGAGTGTTAAAATCTAAGAAAAGGGGTTATTACTGGATGTCAAGTGAATTGATTTCTTTATCAACATTATTTCAAAATAGATTATTTAGAATTCCGGATTATCAAAGAGGGTATGCATGGAAAAAAGAGCAGCTGATTGATTTTTGGGAGGATTTATTAAATCTTCATGAAGATAGGTACCACTATACGGGGCTTCTATCTCTAAAAATAGTTAAAAAGGAGAACTTTCAGACATGGGGTGCGGACAGTTGGTTGATTGATATCGGTTATAAAGCTTACCACATAGTGGATGGGCAGCAAAGGTTGACCACTTTTTCCATACTTATGTATGAGATAATATCCTTTATTGGAAATCTGAAAGAAAACCGGGATAAATCTGAAGAGGAGATATTTATAGGTTTTGAATCTATTAAAGCAATTAAAGATAAATATATATTAAAGAAGCGTCCACCGGAAAACATGGTCAAGACCTATATGTTTGGATATGAATTGGACAATCCTAGCTATGATTATCTAAAATACAGAATATTTGAGGAACAATTTGGCGGAACGATTGTTGAGACCTACTACACCCAAAATCTTATGTATGCTAAAAAGTTTTTTGCTAACAATCTTGACTTGTTATATCGAGAAGGGGGGTTGGAAGCCATTGAAAGCCTATATAAAAAACTTACCTTGAAATTAATGTTTAATCTACATGAAATTCAGGACGATTACGACGTTTTTGTAGCATTTGAAACTATGAACAATAGAGGTAAAAGGCTGAGCAATTTGGAACTTTTAAAAAACAGGTTAATATATCTAACAACTTTATTTGATGATGAACAATTAGATAAGCAAGATGAAAGACAATTGAGAAATAATATCAATGATGCATGGAAAGAGATATATTATCAGTTAGGAAGAAATAAAGATCATCCCTTGGCAGATGATGAACTGTTAAAGGCCCATTGGACTACTTATTTCCAGTATACCCGTAGAAAAGGCGATGATTATATCAAGTTCTTATTGGAAAAGTTTTCGCCAAAGAATATATTTGAAAAACATCCTATTTCGATCGAAAACGAAGTGGCGGAAGCAGGGATTGAAGATGAAGATTTTGCTGATGAAGAATTATTTGAAAACACGGAAGAGAATGCAATCTTAATAAGCAAATTAATTCCAAAGGAGATAAATAACTATGTTAATAGCTTAAAGGAAATCTCCAAGCATTGGTACTATACCTACTTTCCATATGATAGTGATGAATTGTCCGACGAGGAAAAACAGTGGCTAAATAAATTAAATAGAATTGGGATTGGCTATTTTAGACCCTTGGTGGCAATGGCTTTGTCCCTTGGAGATGGGGTTGAAATCCGGGAGCGGATCCCACTTTTAAAAGAAATAGAGAGGTTTATATTTCTTTGCTTTAGAATGGCAGGATATAATGCCAGCTATAAAAGTTCCTATTATTACAATAAAGCGAGAGAATTGTCACAGGGGAAAGTATCTTTACAAGCTGTGGCTGACGATTTGATGGAAACGATTGATAAAAATTTAAATTCCATAATAGTCAATTTTATTGCCAGAACAGATAGCAGGTTCGATTCCGGCTTGGGTTTCTATGGCTGGAGGGATTTAAGGTATTTTTTATATGAATATGAAAGCCACTTATCAGTTAAAAATAATATACAAAAAATAGATTGGCAGATGTTTTCAAAAGTTGAGAAAGATAAAATAACAATAGAGCATATTCTGCCTCAGGCACCGACTAAATGGTATTGGCGTAATCAATTCAGACATTTTAATGAAGATGAAATTAAGATTTTATCAGGCAGCTTAGGAAATCTGTTACCTCTTGCACAGAGTATAAATTCATCTTTACAGAATGACAGTTTTCCTGATAAAAAGAACCCTTCATTAAAAGGAAGAGGTTATATTAAGGGTTCTAATTCCGAAATAGAGGTATCTTTGGAAGAGGATTGGACTCCTGATTCGATACTAAATAGAGGCCTGAAACTTTTAGAATTTATGGAGAATAGGTGGGGATTCAATCTTACTAGAGAACAAAAATATGATTTGCTTCATATCTCCTTTGTGAATGAAGATAGAGAAGAAGTACCGGAAATTCCGGAGCCTTTAACCGGTGGTTTAATTAAAGTTAATAATAAATTTGCATCTTCGAAAGAAGGCTTGACTGAATTACAGGAACAGCGGTTAAAATTCTGGAGTGGTTTTGTTGAATATTGCAAATCAATCGGTAGGGAGAGAGATATAGCTTCCCAGAAACCTGCTCATGTAAACTGGTATGATGTAGTTATTGGTAATAGTGAATATT
>JAAZKM010000005.1 GCA_012799835.1 Candidatus Methanofastidiosia archaeon | reverse complement strand
TTATCGAATTCTCGCCCCAATAGGGTTGCAAGGGTGATGCCTGATCTAGATATCCCAGGAATAATGGAAATACCTTGGGATATGCCGGCAAATATCATGTCCCATATATTTGAATCTTCCACTTTTTTAAATCCAGTTTCTGACCTATATTTTAAAATAATTCCAGTGGCTATTAAAAATAAACCAATAGCAATACTTCCAAGATTTATGGTAATACTATCAAAAATAGATTTTAGAATTAGGTATATTGGCACACCAACGACTCCAGTAAGAATTGTAGAAACTATCAAAAAATGTGATGTTTTGTCAGTTGTGATATTTCTTAAAATATCTATGATGTCTTCCCTGAAATATACCAACACCGCAAGGAGAGTTCCAAGGTGAAGAAAAATAGACAAAGAAAAGCTCTCAGAAGGATTCAATTTCAAAAAATTCATAAGAATCAATGTAACGTTACCTGAACTTGAAACAGGCAGAAACTCTAGAAATCCCTGTATAGCGCCAACAATAATTAATTCAATGAGGTTCATCCTTTCCACTTTGATATCTTTCGTATAAATGCAAGAATTGATGCCTCGGAAACCATGCCTGAAATTTGTACCTTTTCAGATATCCAGAAGCAGGGGATGGCACCGATTTTCCTTTTTAAAACCGCCTCTTGATTTTTGGCAATATCTATTATTTGATATGAAAGTTTGCCATGGGAAAGGTATGATAAAGCTATAGTGAAATTTAAGGCCCTATTGGAATGTTTTTTGTTCTTTTCAAGGAACAGCATAACAGTTTCAGGGTATATTGTAGAAATCAACTCTTTATTTTTCTTAATCATATCTATGCTGAAATTCGGATCTATCACAAGCTTTTCTCCAAATATGAAGGATATTCCGCCTCTGTCGCATTCTATCAAACATTTTCCGCAAAGAGAGCACCCAATTTTAGAAAGAGGGTAAACACCGTATCCTTCATTTAAGATTGGGATATTTTTAAAAATAGGGCATACTTTTTTACAACTTTGATTATTGCATCCAATACATCTTGTGTAATCTATAACTAAGCTTACATTATCAATAATGTACCGTTCTAGCTTTATTTTGTAGATTAATTCATCTTCTGAAAATAAACCAGGGTAATATTTCCCATTAAAGTATATTGAAGGTAATCTCTCCTTGTAATACCAGTCAGCTTTTTGATCTCTAGCGTTTAAGTATTCAAAGTTTATTTGATTAGACGCATCAATAATCGCAAGCAATACAGCTGGAATCTCTTTGTTATTATTTGCTATTGCTTTTACCTCTATTGGGATATCCAGTTCTTTTAGATATTTTATATGATCTATATGAAGCTCTGTTCTCCTTGGAACCCTAAACTTTTCGAAATGTTTTTTATCAACTTCTTCTTTTGGGATTGACTTTGGAGTTTCACTCAATTTCTCTCCTAGCTTCTCTTCAACAAATGCCTCTGGAGCATCATAATCCTCAGCCAAACGCCCCTCAGAATACTGTTTTAAAAGAACAGGAAGAGAGATTTTAGGCGGTCTGATACCTATTTTCTTTACCTCCTCGTAAGGTAAATAAACTCTTTCTCCTTTTTTGAATCCCATATAGGCGGGTCTTTCAACAAGAGTGCCCTTTTCCCCATACTTAAACTCATCCAAAATATCATTTTCCTCTGGAGGGATAATTTTTGGATCTGCATGTTTTTCATTAACTCCAGGTATGCCTTCGGAAGTTGGGGTCACAAGCTTCTTTTCAGGAGTTTTCTCTTTTTTCTTTTTAAAGGGTGAAATGGTAACTAATCCAAATAAATCCAGGCCAAAAGCTAGATTGCCTTTAGGGCACTTATCGACACAATCCCCGCACCTTGTGCAGCGTGTCGAGTTTGGATCTTCTACAACCTCTATATCGAGAGGACATACATCTTTACAGATACTACATCCTTCACAGTTTTTTCCGCTATGAAATAATTTAAGAATACTGACTTTGTTAGAAGGGCCAGCCAATGCACCTATTGGGCAAAGGTATCTGCACCAGAATCTACTGACTACAAAAAACATAACAACTAAAAGTATTAAAATAACTATCCTTGCACCAAGCCAAATATTATATGAAAATCCATTAGCCATCTGATATGGAAATGTTGCTTCTATTGTTCCAATTGGACACAATTTGCAGAAGATTGTATCTACATACCTTATTGCAAGAACTAAAATAGCTAAAAGCACCACTAATCTTGTTATTAAAGAGAAATCCTTTGATTTGTTTTTGATTTGGGTCTTTCTTTTTATTTTTTTATTGTTCTTCTTAATCAAACTTTTAACAAAGGTGATTGCGTCCTGCAAAAATCCAAATGGGCATACCCATCCGCAAAATGCGCTACCAACAAAAACAAATACTGCCCCCATCGTACCTAATACGTATGTCGGAACTTGACCGTTCATCACAAAATTCTGCAGCAATCCTATAGGACAACTTATAGATGCCCATGGACATGCATAGCAATTGAAAACGGGCCCAGTTAGATGTTTAAAAAATATCCCGAGGAAACCGAGATTTATAATAATTAAAGAAAGTGATTGGGATATAGTTCGAATACGCTTTATTTTACCCATCAACTCACCATTTCAATTGCTTCGATTACTTTCTTTTGAAGGTTGTCTATCCCCACAACTTTATGAACAAAATTATCCTTTCTTAAAACAATACCATCCTTATTGAAAAAAATGAGTGTAGGAAGTTCCGATACAGCATATGTATCAAAGAATTGTCCCTGTGTTTCAAGCCTTATTTCTTCATAGGTAATATTAGAATTTTCTAATGTGAAATTTAGTATTATGGCCTTTGCATCAGGACATGTAGGGCAATCATTTGAAGTGAAAATCCACACTTTTACAGGATAATCAATCTTTTTTAGTCTATTAAGGGTGTCCTCTGTTAAAGTATGACTGACTTTGCTTCCCGTCAATCCAATACAAGATAAGCAAATATAAGAGCCAATTTGCTTTGATTGTTCATATTGGCGGCTTTCAATTGAAACTGGCCCTATATCGAGTCCATAAATTCCAGAAATAAGAAGTACAAAGGCCAGAATAAAGGCGACAATACTAGATACCTTCATCTTTATCACATCCTATTAACAATAGTGATATTTAAAAGTATTTGGGTATCAACCATTGTTGCTTATTTCTTTTTATCTAAAGTAAAATCTAGTAACGAACTAATCCCCTCGACACTAACATTATTAAAAGGAACTTCATTTAATCTAGTCTTGCCATCAAAGAATATTATACTGGGAATTCTATCGACAATAAAGTAATCGAATATGACTCCATCATTTATCCTGTCAAACTTGTAAATATCTATCCTTCCCCTATATTTTTCTTCTATCTCTTTTAATACTGGCTTTTTCTCATGGCATATTTCACAAAGTGAAGATTCAAAGTATAGTAAGATCACTCTACCTTTATTCTGTGACCCCCTAAAATCATTCAATTTACCTTCAATTATGCCGTTATTATACCGTTCGGCGGCATCAAGAATATCTTTTTTTGATTTACCCTCAGAAATCATGTTGTTTATAGTGGAATCCAAAATAGGTGTGTAGGGGCAATCTGGGAAGTATTGCTTACATTCTTTAAGATTGAAAAAAGTACTACAAGGGCAGATGGCTTCTTTTTCTATTTGTTGGTATAGGGTATCTGATGAATTTGTATTATCTGGATTACCATTTGTGCCGGTATTTGGCTTGGAAGCACAACCGGCAAATAATATCAATGCCACTACAATGAACATCAAAATTTTTCTCATTTTATCCCTCTATGATGAAGTAACAAGATAGTTAACAAAAGCCTCTTCTGACATTTGCCCCTCTCTCTTGACCTTTTCATTGAATATTATCGTGGGAACTGAATTTATTTTATATTTTTTACTGTATTCATCAAATTCATTTGACATTATGGTAACAGCGGATACCTTTTCAGAAGCCAGTGCATAGTAATTTGCACCCCTGACCATATCAGGACAATAAGGGCAAGTCGAGGTGATAAATATCTTTACTTCAACTGGACTAGCCATTGTATCTATTTTTTTGGAGATTTCATTAGATAGAACTGGTTTCTCCATTGACGAGTTTTTAATTGCTTCAAGGAAAGGCATAATCTCCCTCCCCCCAGGAAATCCGTATTGCTTAATCCCATAATTTTCTTTCCCAACTATAACTACAGCCGGAACTAATTCAATATTATATTTTGCTGCAATTTGCTCATTCTTTTCTCTGTCATATGTTTTAAGGGAAATTTTATCTGAAAGCCCATCAATCTCTTTCATGAGAGTTTCAGTTTTTGAACAACTATAACATCCCAATTGAGAAGTAAATAATAATAGCTCTACTTTTCCATCCATATCACTAAATAATTTTTTTATTTCTACTTTATCTGATTCAGAAAGAACTTTATCTGTACTAGATTCGTTACAACCTGCAAATAATAAAGTAACTATTAATAATAAACTGAAAATAGTTAATTTCAATCCTTTTTCCATAATGTCACCTTAGATCTTTCTATATCATCGAAAATACTTTTTATCGCAATAGCGCCTTCACTTGCGGCAGTGACAATTTGCTGCAATCCATTAGATCCAGATGTCACGTCCCCTGCAGCATAGACTCTGTCTACATTTGTTTTTTGAGAAGAATCGACCTGAATGTATCCTTTTTGGTTAATTTCGATACCCAAATCGCTAGCACAACAACATTCTGGTATCGATCCGATTTCTACAAATACCCCGTCTAAAGGTATCTCTCTACCATCCTCTAACTTTACTCCTTCAACAAAGTCCTTGCCTTTAATCTCAACAACATTAGATTCGTACAAAACTTCAATTTTGGGATTTGTAATTACTCTTTCAATCCAGACTAATTCTCCCCTTAACTTATCTTTCCGGTAGATAACATAAACTTTCTTAGCCATTGAAGATAGAAGAATGGCTGCCATATTTGCGGCATCACTTCCCCCCACAACAGCCACGGTTTTATCTCTGTAAAAAAATGCATCACAAGTAACGCAGTAGCTCACACCTTTTCCATAAAACCTTGCTTCTCCAGGAACACCTAATTTTCTTCTTTTTGTGCCTGTTGCAATGAGAATGTATCGTGCTTTAACTTCCTCGTCTGATAGTTTTATCTTAAAGAAGTCATTTTCCTTACTGGCAGAATGCACATGTTTTTCAATTACGGGAACTTCAAAACTTTTCATATGACTTTTAAATTTCTGCATTAACTCAAAACCTGAAATAGCGCTATGCCCAGGATAATTTTCTATGAGATGTGCAGACTGTGCAGTGCCCCCCAATGAATTAGATATAACAACTGCATTTAATTTGAATCTTGCAGCATATATCCCAGCTGAAATTCCAGCGGGACCTCCCCCAAGAATTGCAACATCAAAAACGTCCATATAAATTTTAGATTTACACATTCTTTTAAGATTATCTGTGATATATTCCTCACATAAATAAACGTTATAAGAGGCAACACACCAATAATTTCATGATTAATGTCGATTTTCATATTCATTCAATGTATTCTACTGGAACTTCTAATAACATGGAAATTCCCGTCATTGCAGAACAATCGAAATTTAAAGGCCTAAATACGATAGGTTCAGGGGACTGTCTTAACAAAAACTGGCTTGATCACTTTGTTTCATCAACTGATAAAATTGATGAGGGCACGTTTGAGCATAAAAGTGGCATAAGATTTATCTTAACTACAGAAGTGGAAGATCAAAGAAGGATTCACCACATTATACTTTTTCCGTCTATTTCAGCCATCGAGGAATTTCGATATTTAGTGAAGGATAAATCCCCTAATCTGGACACCGATGGCAGATGCAATATTAACTTAGCTGGGCATGAGTTACTAGACCTAGTCAATACAATAGACGGATTAATTGGGCCTGCGCATGCATTCACCCCTTGGACCTCCTTATACAAAGAATACGATTCCATTGAACACTGCTACAAAACTAAAAACATTCCTTTCCTTGAACTTGGACTTTCTGCAGATACTCAGATGGCAGACGGCATATCCGAACTAAAAAATATAACCTTCATGACAAATTCTGATGCCCACTCTCCATGGCCACATAGAGTTGGAAGAGAGTTTAACAGATTAAAAGTGAAAGATAACACCTATGATGAAATTATCAATGCTATAAGGAGACGTGGAGGTAATAAATTTGTTTTAAACGTCGGTATTGATCCGGATCTTGGCAAATACCATATGACCGCCTGCACAAGATGCTATAAAAAATACTCAATTGAATTAGCAATTCAACAGAAAAATAGGTGCGCCTGTGGTGGGATTATAAAAAAAGGTGTTGTGGATAGAATTAATGACTTGTGTGATCAAGAAGTTACTCATCCGCCACATAGGCCAAGGTATATCAAAACTATCCCTCTTGCTGAAATCTTAGTTCAAACTTTAGGGCTTGCCTCTGTAAACTCCAAAAAAGTACAGGACCTTTGGAAGTTGCTAATTCAGTCTTTTAAGAATGAAATCAATGTTCTTCTTGTTACACCAAAAGAAGAAATAGAAAAAATTGCTGGTGAAAAAGCGGCGCAAGCAATAATAGATTTTAGAAACGGCAGCATCTATATTGAACCCGGTGGAGGGGGGATGTATGGGAAAGTACACTTGACCGATAAAAATTAAGACTAATCTAATTTGAGTTATATCACGTTATTCTTCAAAAAGATTTTTCACTATCATTATTACTTTTTCAGTATCCCCAGAAAAACGGGCAAGAAATCCCTGCTTTAATTTTTTGATATCAAGACGTACACCCGAAGGTAAGCTAATATGTCGTAGATTATCTACCTCTTCCCTAGAAATAAAAATATCTCTAACAAAAACTTCTTTCTTATGGTACTGCTTTGCCTTTTCATAAATCTTTTCAGTAACCAGATTATCGCCAATACGTATATTATCTTTTAATATATAAAATTAATCAATTGTAATTTGTTAAAGTATAAGGGGGCACTTTACAATACCTACCTCCCATGAAACAGAGATATTTATAAATAATTGAAAATAATAAAGATGGGGGTAGACATGTCAAAAATTGAAATAAGCATTAATGGAAAAGACATTGATCTTAATCCTTTTGTTGAGGAAATAATTACTAATACCATAAAAGGGATGTTGTCCCCTCTTAGGGGATATGAGAAAGGCAAAATAAAAATAAAAATAGAGGATTAATATGGTTTCTGTATTAATAGTTTATTATACCAAATCTGGAAATACCAAAGAAATGGCAAACATGATTGCAACTTATTTGAGGAATGAGAAAATTGATGTAGAGGTTAGGGATGTTCATGAAACTTCTCCCGACTACTTACTGGACTACGATGGCATTATCTTAGGATCTCCGACTTATTACGGGGATATGGCGGCTGAAATGAAAGAGCTAATTGATCGAAGCATAAAGTACCATGGAGATTTGTCTGGTAAACTAGGTGGGGCTTTCACTTCAAGCGCTTACATTGGGGGCGGAAATGAGACTACATTACTTTCAATCTTAAAGGCCATGTTAATTCATGGAATGGTTATAGTTGGTGTCCACAATGCTGATCACTATGGTCCTGTTTCAATTGGTTCGCCCGATGAAAGAGCTGAAAAACAATGCAGGAACTATGCCAAAAAATTTGCAGATACTCTAAAAAGCCTTAAAGGATTCGATTAGTTGATTGAACATGGAAGTACCAGACAACTATGGCGGGCTTGAGGAAAATTATTCAAACTATGAGAATTCTTATTTTGTAGTTTTGCCAGTGCCATTGGAAAAAACCGTCTCCTATAAAGGAGGCACTTCTTTAGGGCCTAAAGCAATAATTGATGCAAGTCAGAACATGGAACTTTTTGATGAAGAATTTTTTGTTTCAACGTGCACGTTGGGGATTCACACAAAAAAAGAAATTGACTGCAATCAATCAATGGAAAAAATAATGCATGACATTGAGAACGAGTCTTTCAAAATATTAAATGACAACAAATTTTTATGTGTTTTAGGCGGTGAACATTCTGTATCTCAAGCCCCAGTGAAAGCAGCCAAAAAAATATACAAGGATCTTTCTGTTCTGCAATTTGATGCACATTTGGATTTACGAGATGCGTATCTAGGTGATAAATATAGCCATGCTTCAGTAATGTCAAGAGTTAGTGAAGATGCCCCAATTGTCCAAGTAGGTATCAGAAGCTTTTCAGAAGAAGAGTATGAAAAAATCAGCAATGGAAATTATAATATTTTTTACGCAAAGGATATCCATGACAACAAAAGCTGGTTTAATAGAGCGATTGAAAATCTATCCAAAAATGTTTATGTCACCTTTGATATAGATGCATTTGATCCGTCTCTCATTCCGGGAACTGGAACACCTGAACCCGGAGGCTTATCTTGGTATCTAGTTTGTGATTTTTTAAAAGAAGTTTTTTTCAGAAGGAACGTAGTTGGAGTGGATATTGTTGAAGTAGCTCCACAAGAAGGATCTTCTGTTTCAGAATTTGTTGCAAGTAAACTCTTGTACAAAATGATGACTTACAAGTACATAAAAATGACATAATAACTAGGCCTAAAATTAGAAATCATGGCTTAAATTTGGCAATAAATTGCACAATCATATATTTATAATATTATTTTTTATTTATTTTATATTATTTTTTGCACTTTGTAATTAATACAATCAAAAGATTTTTAAATGAATTTTTAATCTCTTAAAACAACTACCTTTTAGAGGTAAGAGAAATAATTTTGGAGGAAAATAAATGTTAAATTTAGAGTCTTTAATATCAATTCTTGAAGCTTGTAAAAAAAATAATATTGCAGAGTTGGTAGTCAGAAAGGATTCCGTTGAGATTAGGACTGTTGTTGCTGGCGGCAGTGCCACTGTTCAGGCCACTCAACCTCAAATTTCTATACCTGCAGCTATGACGACTGCAGCCGCAGTTGAAGAAACTGTAGAAGCACCTGTCGCAAAGGAAGCACCAAAGGCAGCTGCATCTTCAAACATGATTGAGCTTACAGCTCCAACACCAGGAGTGGCATATGTATCCCCCGGAACTACAATTGATAAGAAACCACTTCCAAAGGCCGGAGATATTGTAGAAGCAGGACAAGTTGTCGCACTTGTTGAAGCTATGAAAATGTTTAATGAAGTTACCGCACCAAGAAAAGCAAGAATTGCAGAAATTAAAGTAGTAAATGAAACTCTTGTCAAAGTTGGACAGGTATTTATACTTCTCGAGCCTCTCTAAGCTGGGTACTCCCTATTAAGGTGATACTTATGGAAGATATAAACTACCTAAGGGATATATTTCAAACACCCGGTAAAATGTCAGGTGTACCCTATGACGATAGAATAGAGAGAGCAAAAAAAGGATGGGATAAACGAGGAGAAGATACACTAAAGAGACTTGCTGAAGCAAAGAATTTTGTGAAATCAGGCACAAAAATTGTTGATCCAGCAGACGCTGTGGCTCTTTTAGAAGCAGTTATTAAACCAGGGGACAGGGTAGCTATTGAAGGGGACAATCAAAAACAGGCCAACTTTTTAGCAAAGGCTTTTGCAAAAGTTAATCCTTCTAAAATAAATAACATCCATATGATACAATCAGTGCTAGCTTTACCTGAACACCTAGATGTTTTTGAAAAAGGCATTGCTTCAAAAGTAGATTTTTGTTATTCAGGCCCAGTAGCTGCAAGACTTGCAAATATGGTCATGAACGGGAAAATAACAATTGGTGCAATTCATACATACATGGAATTGTTTGCAAGAACATATCTTGACCTCACCCCAAGAGTGTGTTTAGTTGCCGCAAATGCAGCAGACAAAGAGGGGAATCTTTACACTGGATTTAATACTGAAGAAACTCATTCAGTAATTGAAGCCACTAAATTTAGGAAAGGTATTGTAATAGTGCAAGTAAATGAAATAGTCAATAAAGTGCCTCGTGTAGATGTACCCGGGGGCTGGGTTGACTTTATTATACCTACAGAAGAACCATACTATATTGAACCACTCTTTACAAGAGACCCAAGATTAATCACAGAATCCCAAATATTCATAGCCATGATGGCCTTAGTTGGTGTCTATGCCAAATATGAAGTTAAAACTCTAAATCACGGTATTGGTTTTAATACTGCCGCAGTAGAGCTTTTACTTCCGACATTTGGAGAAGAGATGGGATTAAAAGGAAAGATTTGTTCACATTGGGCATTAAATCCTCATCCAACAATGATACCTGCAATTGAATCAGGATGGGCAGAATCCTTCATGCCATTTGGTAGTGAAGTTGGAATGGAGAAATATATCATGGCAAGACCTGACATATTCCCAATCGGCCCAGATGGAACAATGAGGTCTAACAGAGTAATGTCACAAGCCGCAGGCCACTATGCCGTTGATGCATTCTTCGGGTCAACACTTCAAATTGACCAATTTGGTAACAGTGCCGCTGCAACAGCCGGAAGAATTCCAGGCTTTGGTGGGGCGCCAAATATGGCATGTAATGCTCCGGGAAGAAGACATCCCTCAAAAGGATGGCTCTTAGCTTCAAAGGAAGACGGAATGAGAGAATCACTAATTGGGCCAATTTACAGAGGGAGAAAACTTGTTGTCCAAATGGTTGAATCATTTGGGGAAGGAATGTCTCCAGTATTTGTAGAAAAACTAGATGCATTCAAACTACAAGCCCAAGCAAAGTTTGAGATACCTCCAATCATGATTTACGGTGATGATATTACACACATTGTCACTGAAGAAGGAATAGCATACATACACAAATGTAAATCATTGAAGGAGAGGATGGACGCAATTAAAGCAGTTGCAGGATATACACCTTTGGGGCTTGCAGCTGATGACGCACAGACTAAGAAACTAAGAAAAGCTGGAATTGTTGCACTACCTGAAGATTTAAACCTATATTATAATGATGCTAAAAGATCAAAACTTGCTGCAAAGAGCATGAGTGAACTTGTAGAATGGTCTGGAGGTTTATATGAACCGCCAGTCAGATTTAGAAATTGGTAAGGAGGATTAATATGTTTAAGAAAATTCTTGTTGCAAATAGGGGAGAAATTGCTGTAAGGATAATTAGGGCATGTAAAGAAATGGGAATCAAAACAGTAGCAGTTTACTCTGATGCTGATAAAGATGCACTTCACGTGAAACTTGCAGACGAATCAGTCAATATTGGACCTGCTCAATCAACTAAGAGTTACTTGAATATGATGAATATCATAAATGCCGCAATTGTCACGGGAGCAGAAGGTATTCATCCTGGGTACGGATTCCTTGCAGAAAACTCTAGATTTTCTAAGCTTTGTAAAGCCAATGATATAAAATTCATAGGCCCCAGTGCAGAGTCAATTGATGCAATGGGAGACAAAGCAACAGCTAAAGATACTATGAAAAAAGGTGGAGTACCGGTAACGCCTGGTTCTGATGGTATTGTAAAAACAGTAGAGGAAGCTGAGAAACTCGTAAAGAAAATTGGCTGTCCTGTAATCTGTAAAGCATCCGCAGGTGGCGGTGGAAAAGGCATGAGACTTGTAAAGTCTGAGAAAGAATTGGAGTCGGCTTTGAGGTCATGCCAGGCTGAAGCACAAGCTGCATTTGGTAATCCAGATGTTTACATTGAAAAATTTATTGAACAACCAAGGCACATTGAAATCCAGATTATTGCTGACCAGTACGGAAATGCAATACATCTAGGAGAAAGAGATTGTTCAATTCAGAGAAGACACCAAAAACTTGTCGAGGAAGGCCCATCCCCTGCTATATCTCCAGAAATTAGAAAGAGAATGGGTGAAGCCGCTGTAAAAGCTGCGATTGCTGCAAAATACGAAGGTGCCGGAACTGTAGAATTCCTATATAATGATAAGGAGGACGATTTCTACTTCATGGAAATGAACACAAGAGTTCAGGTAGAACATTGTGTAACTGAAATGATTTCCAATATAGATATTGTTAAGACCGGTATAAGAGTTGCAGCTGGTGAAAAGTTACCTTACACACAAAAGGATGTTCAACTTAGAGGGCATGCAATTGAATGCAGAATAAATGCAGAAGATCCAAATACATTCGTTCCTTCACCTGGACTAATAGAAAAACTTATTTTACCAGGAGGGCCTTTTGTCAGGGTAGATACAGCATGCTACCAGGGATATCAGATTCCACCGTTCTACGACTCTCTTATTGCAAAATTGATTGCATGGGGAGAAGACAGGAATGAAGCAGTAGATAGGATGAACAGAGCCCTTGATGAGTTCATAGTTGAAGGCATTAACACGACAATTCCATTCCACAAAAAAGTTATGAAGAATCAAATCTTTAGGGGAGGAGTTTTTCACACAGACTTCATTGAAAAACATTTGACCAATTCAAAGAACGGGGGAGAATAAATGGCTTTAAGAGAATTAAACTTTGAATTTAAGCCAGAAAATCCCAAAACACTAAAAGATGAATGGTCCCATATCGGCGTTGTAGCCAGCGGGGATCTTGAAGTTTTGATTGAAAAGGAGAACGCCCTTAAAGGTAAGGTAAGAATCCACATTTTAACCACAGTTGTTGGGTTTGATGACGTTTGGGAAACAGTTGTTAAAAAATTTATTGACAGATCTGGACTCTCCGGAGTTAAAGTCGATATAAATGACAACGCAGCTACACCCGCAGTTGTTATCAGAAGACTTCAACAGGCAGTAGACAATGGAGGAGGTCTCCAATAGGTGATTTTATGAGAATAAATTGGGAAGATCTTCAAAGTAAAAGCTTTTACCAAGCAACTGCAAGGGAAAGAGCTTACGGAATAGTTGATAAAGATACTTTCAAAGAATTTCTAGGTCCAAGGGACAAAATGACTAGCCCACATTTAATGGTTCTAGGAGAAGCAGTTGAATTTGACGATGGGATAACTGTTGGCGTGGGTATGATAAAAAAACACCCCGTGTTTGTAGTCTCTCAGGAGGGAAAGTTTGTAGGTGGCGCTCTAGGTGAAGTCAATGGAGCCAAGATGGCCTACACAATGAAACTTGCCTTAAAGACCTATGAGAAGATGAAAGAAAAATACGGGACAGTACCAGACGATAGAAAACCAATATGTATTGTGTCATTTGACTCAGGTGGGGTTAGATTACATGAAGCAAATGCCGGACTTTTAATGCACTCTGAATCAATGGAAACTATCTGGGAACTTCAAAACAAAGTACCGTACATTGCGTTAACTGGCAGTACAATTGGGGCATACGGTGCACAAGGCTTCGTTTGCTTAAGTGCTGACGTTGTTATAGCAAATGACTTTGGGAGAATCGGTCTTACAGGTCCTGAAGTTATCCAACAAGAAGTAGGAAAGGATGAATTCGATGCTTCAGATAGGGCCCTTATTTGGAGAACTATGGGGGCAAGATCAAAATACATCCTTGGTGATGTGGACTACTTAATTAAAGATACAATTGGTGCATTTAGGGATACAATTGTCAATATTGTAGATCAACCTATGAGCAAGATCTCAAAGACAAGAAAAGTAGGTTCACCTCAACTTGTTGAAGAAAATCTTGAAGTTGTAAAACTTGCAGCTGAGAAGAAAATAAATGACTCTAAAGATCTCTGGAAAATATATGGAAATACAAATGTCGATGAGATACCAGAGATGCCTCAGGAAAAATTCCTTTCAGTTGTTAAAAGAAGGCCAAGGAGGATTTAAATGATAACTACACTAATTGGAAAGACAGAAGAAGCAATCCAGATGATCTTTGACAAAGATTCATTCCAAGAAAATGTAATAGGAACTACTCACCTTGATGCGGAACTTGCGCCTCCGGTAATGGTTGGTCAAGCAATGTTGGATGGTGAGGTATGCTCAGTTCTGGCAAATAACTCAAGAAGACCAAATCCCAGATTTAGAGTTGTCTACAGCGGAATTTTGGGAATGGAAGAGGCATACAAATTCTCTCAGGCAATTTATGCTACAATCGATGCAGATAAAGATAGACCAAAAGATAAGAAAAGACCAATCATCCTTTTGATTGACACACCGGGAAATAGTCCAGGTAAAATAGAAGAAATTGTAGGGATGACTAAAGGTACAGCTTCCTACCAGTTTGCAATTGAAGACGCTAGATTGGCAGGGCATCCTGTAATTGGAATGATTATAGGAAGGGCTGTCAGCGGCGGATTCCTATGCCACGGACTACTTTCAGATAGGATTCTTGCACTTCCAAAAGAATATGGAACAATTGTTCACGTTATGCCAACAACAAGTATTGCAGTCATTACAAAGATACCTTTGGAGAGGCTCAATGAACTTGTCAAAACAAATCCAGTATTTGCATCAGGGGCCGAATACTTTTATGATCTTGGCGGTATCGACGAAATGGTCAAAAAACCAGAAGACATGAGATCTACAATCATTAAGACAGTAAAGGAAGTAAGGGATCTTAGAAAGCAAGGCAAAGGGGACCAACTTGGAATTTGGCACAGAGGAGAGATCGGTGCACAAAGAGGCGGCAGAAAGAAGCGAATGGAAGCCATCAAAAAGATTGACGAAGAATACCAAAAGATTCTACCCGAACTACTAAAATAATTTTACCTTTATTTTATATTTTTATATTTTGAGGAGTTTAAATGGAAAAAAAATCAAACATCTACTTTGAAGAATTAAAAGATAGTGTTGAAACCTTTTCTACTGTTCCTTCTTTCGATGAAATGAAGCACAGAACCCTCGCCGATAAAGGGATTAATGGGCCCACTGCCGCACATATTATTGAAGAGGTACACACACCCCTAAACTATGCATACATCACTTTTACAACAGGTACGACCGCATGGCAAAACATTGTTGGAATAACGCCAAATGAAAAAGAATATAGAAAAAATGTAGGTAAAAATGCACTAAAGATGGCAGGAGTCAAATCAGGCCAAAAAGCCATGTTTTGTTATCCTCCACTTCTAAACGCCATTACTAGAAACGCTTTGGAAGAGCTGGGTGTAACATGGACATTCCTTACAAAATCATCAAGAGATTCTTTTTTGATGGACTTGTATTACAAGGAGCCAAATGTGATATTCGGTGAATCTGCATTTTTAAAAGCATCTTTAAACGATGCCATCAAATTAAATGTTGTAGACGATCTACCCAAAGTTGATATAGTCAACTGCATTGGCACTCCATTGGACTTAGAGGCCGTTGACGTCATTAAAGATATTTTAGGGGCCAGAGTCAATGATATATATGGAACTCAAGAGTTCGGCTGGATTACTATGAATGGTCACCCAGTAAGAGAGGACATTGACTTTGTAAGGTCTGACGTTGGTCGTGACTTTAAAGAGGCAGTTGTTGGGGGGCTGCCAACTGGCGATAGTTTCCCTGTTGTTGAATCCGGACATGCACTTGATAAGAATGGTAAAATAATTACCTACATGAGGGCTAGAACTCAACCTGATTATGAAATCTATGTCAGGGAGACAACACTTAACGCTAAACAGACCATTGAAAGAGCCTGTCGAAGTATTTTGAGAATTAAGTCCAAAGTGGCAAAGGTACCTGATGATGTTGTATTAAATTCTGACAGAACTGTCCTAGAGCTTAAACCTTCAATAATACCAAAAGGATATGAAGAAAATAACGATCCAATTATTATAGAAGGGCCTATTAAAACTAAAATGTTTGACTTACTTGTTCAAGCGCAGCTTGATTATCAAACTATGAGCGTCAAAGATCCATGTTGGGTGAAGGATAGGTAAATTCCAGTATGATTTTCCGAAGGCATGATCTCGTATTTTCAGATTGGAAAAAAATCAACACTTCACTAATTCAAAATGAGGATTTCAAGGAGCTTATTTTAAAAAACATTATTCCTGGTATCGTAAGACGTGATGAAATAGAAACTACTACAGGGGGTAACTATTATTCAGAGAATGAGAAAGTTTTTATCGGTTTTGTGCACCCATTTACCCAAGATGGCAGAAGACTCAGATTTGCATCTTCCGTTTCCGGAAATAAGATAACAAAATTGATAACTCCGTATGAAATTCCAAATTTTAGATTTGAAGAGAGAACCCCTTCACTCAAAGCTTTATCTCATATAATAAATGAATACAACGTGGGCGTTTGGGGGTCAACTTCCCTTGAAATTGTCACCGGATTACCATATACCCATGATAAATCAGATCTTGATCTAATAGTTAAAAATTTTAATCAAAAAGAATTAATTGATCTATTGAAAACATGTAATGAAGTAGAGATATCTCATGGAATTAAAATTGACACTGAAATCCATCTTACATCCGGTTATGGGATAAACCTTAAAGAATATGCATCCGAAAGTGATACATTGCTTGGCAAAGGACTTAGAGATGTAGTGTTAATAGAAAGAGAAACTGTTGAGGCATATCTATGAAGAAAGTAGACATATTGGGGGAACTTGCAACTAGAAGCATACTTCTTGAAGTATCTACCTACCCAAAACCAGGACTTGTAACCCCATTTTCTTCCGGAGCCCACAGAGATATGGATTTTACTCTGTTTTTGAAAAGCACAGCCGTTTTAAGCCAAGGATTTAAAGAAGTATCCCACTATGGCTACAACTATAAAGGCGATCTAAATAAAATGCTCCCGCCTTTAAGAAAACTTGGCCTTGACGTTGAGGGCAGAATGTTTGAAGTAACAAAAGGCGTCAATACTCAAAAAGGCCTCATATTTCTATTTTATCTGATACTTGGAGCATCAGGCTACTTACTTAAAAAAAGAAAACTTTCCACCAAAAACATCTCATCTTCTGTTTCAAAAATCACTTCCGGGATCACTAAAAAGGAACTAGAATCCCTTAAGAAGAGCAAGAAATCCCTCTCAAAAGGGGAAAATATTTTCTTAAAGCACGGTATCACAGGCATCCGGGGTGAAGTTGAAAAGGGATTGCCCACTGTGATGGAATACGGATTGCCAGAGTTTAAAAAAGCTTATGAAAAAACTCAAGATTTAAACAAATCCTCACTCCACTCACTGATAGCTATAATGTCAAAAGCAGAAGATACGAATATCATCTCTAGAAACGGGATTAATACCTTTTATGACATACAGAAAAAATCTGAAGAAATTATTAAATCTGGTGGCGTATTAACACCTACAGGAATGACAAAAATACTAGACTTAGAGATGGAGTTTCTTAAATCCAATATAAGTCCAGGGGGGGCAGCAGACCTTTTAAGTGCTACATTATTCTTTTACTTTGTTGAAAAGGAGATTTAGGTGATTACATGACACTATCGCCATTTCAAACAGTTCTAGTCGCATTTTTTTTACGGATGTTAATTCCAATAGTAATTATCACTGCGGTGTTTTATTACTATAAAAATAAATATAAAAAAAAGTAGCTATATCAAGTCAGCTATGCATGCCTTACACTTCTTTAATTTCTGAGATATTATTATATATCCAAGTTATATTCTATTGTTGTGATTAAATTCTATGCTATTTTATTTATCTTAGTATTGAATATCTGCTGCCTATCTCTTGATGAAAAAACAACTATTCCTTCCCAAAATGAAAATATTGCCTATAGGTATACAGATAAAGAGATAGAATATTTCAAAGAAATCGCTCTTGGAACAGAATATGGCGGCAACACCGAACTTATCAGAAAATGGGATTCCGATATAAGGATCAAAATTAATGGGGCCCCAAATGATAGCGATTTAGCTGCGTTGAACAGGACTATTTCGGATATTAATGACATTATTGGCGATAGGATATCAGTCTGTATAGATGAATCAAATCCCAACATCAATATCTATTTTGTTCCTATCAAGGATTTTTCCATTTGCAATGCTGTTCCTGGAAACTATGGTTATTTTTTCTGTAAATGGAGAAACAACATAATTTATGAATGTGACATATGTATTGCAACTGATGAATCGTTACTTCAAGAAGAGAGATCACATATGATAAGGGAAGAATTAACCCAATCTTTGGGCCTTATGAAAGATTCTTTGAAGTATCCTGATAGCATATTTTATGAAAGGTGGTCATATACCCAAAAATATTCCGCAATTGATGTAAAAATGATAGAGATACTCTATTCTAAGGATATCAAAGCCGGAATGAGAAAAGATGAAGTTGAATACGTTTTAAGAAAACAGGCCTATAGAAATAACTCCAAGTGATCTGTTTTTATCCAGATATTGTGTTTGTTCCATGTTTGATTAGAAAAGGGATACCCACTATTTCTTCAATATTGTTGTTTCTGTTTTATTTAGCCGCTGAGAGCACTTAATACAAAACAAAGGAAATAAAATACAATTAATGGTAAATGAGTGGAGGGAGGGGGATTTGAACCCCCGAATACCTACGTAACAGGACCCTGAATCCTGCGCCTTTGGCCAAGCTTGGCAACCCCTCCGTTTAATTCATTTTTGTCTGAGTGTCGGAATGTTTTAATCTCTCTACCTCATTCCAGAGCGTCAATCCCTCTCCTTCACTTGGCTTTTCATACTTTATGCCATGTGGCATTGACTTACCATTTTCATCTATTGTGACAAAAGTAACAAATCCATCGACCAATTGATCCTCAGTACTTCTTAGATATATCTTTGTGTATATAGTAAGGCTTGTTTTTCCAACATGCGCTAAAACTGACTTAATCTCTAGAATATCTCCGTTATTTCCGGGTCTGATAAATTTCATACCATGAACTTTTATACAAACTATCTTAGAGGGGTCTCCATACACTCTTGATGCTTCAATGAAAGAGCTTTCAACAAACCACATTGAAGTGACGCCTGCAAATAAGGTGCCATGATGATTTAAATTTTCAGGCCTTACAAGTTTGGATACTGTGGTAAAATTTGAAGTGTTCATAAAATCAACTTTAAAGTGGGGACACAGGGATTTGAACCCTGATCCATGGATTTCCCCATCAAACTCCAGAATTTCTTCATCGGCAAATGCCATCAGTCATCTCTTTCATCTGGAAAGGATTCTGGAGTCCATGATGATGGCCTGGTTACACCATGTCCCCTTTTGTGAAGCCGGGGGAGGGAGTTGAACCCTCGTAATCGGATCTGCAGTCCGAGGCCGAGCCTCTCGACAACCCCGGCTTAATCAGAATACATTTTAAGTATTTTATAAAACTTTCGTTAAATGACTAGATGGTGAAGAAATGAAATCATTCAAAAAAACTTTGGTCTCATTGCCAGATTTTAACTCTCGCAGTGTCACATTCCCTTCTTTTAGATCTCTTTCACCCATAATTAAAAGATAATTTGCACCTAATTTGTTTGCAAACTTGATTTGATTTGATAGATTCCTGTTCATAATGTCAAAATCAACTTTAAATCCACTACCTCTTAAACTAGTTAATACTTTAGTGACTTCCTTTTCTACATTACCTATAGTTGCAATAAACAAATCAATTTCAACTTTTTCTTCAGGCCAAATCTTTTTTCTTCGCATCATAAGTTCTAAAACTGCGTCACCCATTCCAAATCCAACAGCCGGTATATGGTCCCCCCCGAATAATTCGGCTAAATTGTCATATCGGCCCCCACCAAACAATGCCCTGAACTCTCTTTTTCTATCATGGACTTCAAACACCATGCCGGTATAATAATCAAGACCTCTGACAATCGATGGGTCAAAAGTAACAAATTTTTCATAACCTCTGTCGTTTAGATCCTCTGCAATCTTTTTGAGAGATTCAATAATTTTGGATACCCCGGCTCCTTTATAATTCTTTGAAAGAGTGCCAATTGAGTTTAGGAAATTACCCTTAGAATTGAGAAAAGTTTTTATTTCTTTTATTTGATCATCATTTAAGTTGATACCTATAAGCATCTTATCAAAGTCATTTTCACTTATTTTTTCTCTCTTGTCTATTATTTTGAGAACATCAAAATAGTTTTCTATTCCAAGATTTAGAAGAAATTCCTGAAGCATGCGCCTATCAGATATCCTTACCTCGATATCAGACTCATCAAAACCCAAGTCACATAGTAGCTCTATAGCACACGAAATGACTTCTACATCCGCCCTTGGATCCTCTGAACCAAAAATATCAATATTAAGTTGATAAAATTCCCTTAATCTCCCGCTTTGAGGCCTCTCATACCTCCATAGCCTTGGTATTGAGTACCATTTTGCTGGAAAAGAAAGTTCCTTGGCCCTAGAAACTAAAACCCTAACAACTGAGGGAGTAAGCTCTGGGCGTAAAGAGATCATTCTTCCGCCTTTATCTTCAAAAGCGTAGAGCTCTTCTATAATCTCTTCACCACTTTTGATGGAATAAAGGTCAAATAGTTCTATCGCTGGCGTGTCTGTTTCAAAAAATCCAAATTCTTCAATAGTTTTTTTTATTGACGAAAAGACCTTCTTTCTTGCTGCCATCTCATTAGGAAGGAAGTCTCTAGTGCCTCTCAAGCGTTCGAACATCTTTGCACCCAGATTAAAATTTAAAGTAATTTACTAATAGATTTTCCCTGCTCTATAGCTTCCCTGATTATTGCCTCCCTTTTAAAAGTTTCTTCAGCAATGTGTATTGTGCTTTCTATGATATCTTTCGGGATGACTACAACACCGTCATCATCTCCGATTATCCAATCCCCCGGATTAACGATAATCCCACCACATACTACCGGAATATTCATTTCCCCATGTCTTGCCGCATTTCCGGCTTTTGTAACAATACTACGACAGAATACGGGTAAATTCTGTTTTCGTATCCCCTTAACATCCCTTACAGACCCATCCACAATAACACCAGCAACTTTTTTGAATTTAGCTTGCATTGCCATAAGGTCCCCAAAAATGGAAAATTTGGTAACTCCTCCTCCATCAATTACCAATACCTCTCCTTCGCTAATCTCCTCTAAAGCGTTTAAAGCTGTAAGCATATCACCGGGGCAACATTTCACTGTGAAAGCGGGGCCACAGATAAAGTCCCCCTGTTTTATGGATTTAATAGATTCATCAACAGAACCTCTTTTTTTAAGGGCGTCACTGATAGATGCAGCGCTTAAAGTTTTCAATTTTTTGGCTATATCTTCCCTTTTCATATCTATCTACTCCCTCCCATAAACTATTTTATTCTTCTTTAACTCCTCAATCTTTTCTTGGGAGTATCCCAAAATTTTAGATAAGACTTCCTCAGTGTTTTCACCAAGTGTTGGGGGGCGTACATGATTTTTACAGGGTGTTAATGGCAAATTCAATGGACTATTTGCGGTAACCATTTTTCCTGCTATCGGGTGATCAAATTCAAAGAGCATATTCCTGTATTTTGTATTCGGATCTTTTACAATCTTATCAATAGTGTTGACAGGACTGCAGGGAACACCAGCATCTGTTATTATTGTCACTAGCTCTTCAGTGGTATGTTTCTGTGTCCACTCTTCAATAATCTTCTTTAACTCTGCTTGATTCTTTGTCCTCAAATCATTAGTTTTGAATCTTTCTGCCATTACTAGTAAATTGAATTCAGGGATACTCTTACAAAATACTTCCCACAAATTATCATTTCCTATCCCAATTACCATATAACCATCAAGTGTTTTAAAAACATCAAAAGGTGTGAGGCTTGGGTGTCTTGAGCCAATCCTCTGTGGAACTTCTCCGGAAACAGTATATCTGACAGTTGCATTCTCTAAAATTGCAAAGATACAGTCTACCATCGCAGTATCTATATACTGGCCAAGTCCGGTTTTTTCTTTGGTTCGTAATGCACCCAGAATTGCTATGGCTGAAAACATGCCGGCCATTATGTCCGCAACTGATGATCCAACTCTTGTCGGGGGATCATCAGGAAACCCTGTTATACTCATGAGACCCCCATAGGCTTGAGCTATGATATCATATCCAGGTCTTTCAGTATAAATTGAATCATTTCCAAATCCGGAGACGGTGGCATAGATAATACTAGGATTTATTTTTTTGACGTTTTCATAAGAAAATCCGAGTTTTTTCATAGTACCAGGTCTAAAATTTTCCGTGATTACATCACAGATTTTTATTAATTCTCTAAGGATTTCTTTTCCCTTTTCCTCTTTTAGATTTATGACGACACTTTTTTTATTTCTATTAATGCTCATGAAATAGGCACTTTCTTTATTTTTATATGGCCCAAATTTCCTAGAGTCGTCTCCACCCACTTTTTCTATTTTTATGACCTCAGCACCCATATCACTTAATATCATGGTACAATAAGGCATTGCAAGCACGTGGCTTAAATCTAGTATTCTTACTCCTTCTAATGGCCTCATTTATCCACCTCCCTAAAATTAAACAATGAAAGTATTACAATAATTTCCTCAACAGAGGGATTGCCACTTATCTCAATTGAGGGGCATTTGTTTTTCACGTTTAGATTTTCGTCTATCACATTAACAATTCCCATATTAATAAACTTTTCTCATTATTTCAAACCTATTGTAAATAGGAGTTCGCCCTTTTCAACTACCATTCCTTCATGCACCATCATCTCTAACAACACTCCTGAATCAGGGGCATAAACTATTGTTTCCATCTTCATTGCAATTAATGTCACTATTGGATCTCCCTTTGTCACTTGTTCATTTACCTTTTTTTCTAGTTTAAGAACAATACCTCCAATCACCGACTCAACATAGATAATGCCATTTTCTTTTCTATAGTGGTCGTCATCATTTTTTCTTATCTGTGCTTTCTTTAAAATAGAAACTTCATAGATGAATTCATCATAAAATACCTGATATTCTCCATCACTTATTTTTTTTAGTTTTACTTGATGTTCCTTATCATTTATTTTTATTTTGAATTCATCCATGAAAATCAGGCTAGAGATGCTATAAGGACTCCAGCAGCAACAGCTGTGCCGATAACTCCTGCAACGTTTGGCCCCATGGCATGCATCAAAAGATGATTTTGTGGATCTTCTTTCAATCCCAACTTCTGAACAACTCGTGCAGACATTGGTACAGCTGATACGCCAGCAGCACCAATCATCGGATTAATCTTCTCCTTTAGGAATAGATTCATTATTTTTGCAACTATAACTCCACCACATGCAGCCGAGAAGAAAGCAACAACGCCTAATACCATGATTTTTATTGTTTGTACATTAAGGAAGTTTGTTGCATCCATTGTGCTACCAACTGAAAGCCCCAATATTATTGTCACTATATTCAACAGTTCCTCACTTGCACCCTTGGCTAGCCTCTGGGTGACACCAGTTTCCCTGAAAAGATTTCCGACAAACAGCAGTCCAACAAGTGGGATTGCTTTTGGAACTAATAATCCAGTAACAATTGCAGCGATTATGGGGAAGGCTACCTTTTCCTTCTGTGAAACTACCCTCATTTGTACCATCTTAATTTTTCTTTCAGCCTTAGTAGTTGTCAACATTATGGCCGGAGGCAGTATTAATGGCACTAAAGACATGTAAGAGTATGCAGCAACTGCAGTGGCACCTAATAGCTCAGGGGCTAATACTGTTGTTACATAAATTGTAGTGGGGCCGTCCGCACCACCAATGATCCCAATCGAAGCAGCCTGTTGCGGGGTAAATCCTAGAACAATTGATCCAACTAGGGCTATGAAAACTCCAATCTGGGCAGCTGCCCCCAATATAAACGTCTTTGGATTTGCCAACAATGGCCCAAAATCTGTTAACGCCCCAATTCCCATAAATATAAGACAAGGGACAATTTCGTTTGCTATAAGGTACTTTAAGAAGATGCCAAAGACTCCACCAATTGCGTCGGGATCTGAAATTCCAGTTAGAGGTATATTGGAAATAATACATCCAAATCCTATTGGCACTAACAAAAGCGGTTCAAATCCCTTGTAAACTGCAAGATAGATAAGTATTAAACCCACCACTATCATTGCAAGATTGCCTATAGTCACATCAAAAAGACCGCTTGTTGTTTTGAATATTTCAAAAAAAGAGGATATTAAGTCAACCATGCTATCACTATCCTATTGTGAAGAGGGTATCGCCTGTGTTAATTGGCTTTCCCGGACTAACTAAAATGTCTTTGATTACACCCGCTAGGGGAGAGGATATTTCATTTTCCATCTTCATTGCTTCAAGTATTAGTACAACATCTCCTATTGCAACTGTGTCACCAGGTTTCTTTACTAAAGATATTACAGTTCCAGACATCACTGCTTTTACAGGCTCTCCTTTACCAGAAGACGGCTTTGAAACAGGTGCAGATGCAACTTTAGGCTGAGTTGTAGTTTGATAAACTTGTGTTGGTGATGATTGTTGCCTTGACATCTCCAGTAATTCTTCTATAACTACCGTAGATTTTTTATCTCCTAATCTAATCTCTAGATTTCCGCTTCCAATATTCTCAATTTCAACTTCGTAATCTTTCCCATCCACATTAACTTTGTATTTTGCCATCATAACACCTCCATTTGGTCCCGTCTGCCTATCAGTTTCCAGTTTTCTTGTTTAGAATGTAAATTAATCAATGAAATTGCATCCTTGGATATATGAAAATAAGCTGCGGATATCATAGCAGCCAATTCATTATCATTAGATGCTTCAGTTTCTTCTTCAATTTCAGTCGGGTCATCTTTTTCCTTTCCTTTGCTGTTCTTTTCTTCCGCTCTTTTAATCAATACCCCAAAATAATTTATGACCCCAGACAAAATAACTAAAACTAAGAAAGTTATAGCCATACCGACCAAAACTAATGTTAGTCCCAATATTAAATGTTCCATGTTTACCATTATTTTCACCTAAAAGGGGATCATACCATGTTTCTTCTTTGGTAATACTTCCTTTTTAGAGTAGTATACCCTAAGTGAATTAATAAGTGCTGTTCTTAGATTCTTTGGATCAATAATATCGTCTACATATCCACGTGCAGCTGCCATATATGGATTTGCGAATTTATTTTTGTAGTCCTCGCTTAACTCCTCAGTTTTTTTCTCTGGATTTGAGGCTTCAGCTATTTCTTTTCTAAAAACAATCTCACAAGCACCTTTCGGCCCCATAACTGCAATCTCTGCAGTCGGTAGAGCGTATACTACATCAGACCTCAAGTGTTTTGAAGCCATAGCTATGTAAGCCCCACCATAAGCCTTTCTCACAATGACAGTTAGCAATGGAACTGTTGCTTCAGAGTAAGCATATAATAGTTTTGCACCGTGCCTAATTATCCCACCATGTTCCTGATCCAAACCCGGCATATATCCAGGAGTATCCACAAATGTCACTATAGGGATATTGAAAGCATCACAGAATCTTACAAACCTTGACGCTTTGTCAGATGAATTAATATCCAAGACTCCCGCAATGTGGCTTGGATTGTTTGCTACAATCCCTACTACCTTTCCATCCAATCTCCCAAATCCAATAATGATATTTGGCGCAAAGTTTGGATGCAACTCAAAGAAGTCGTTATTATCAAGAATCGCTTTAACAACATCACTTGCATGATACCCTTTATTTGAATCTTCAGGTATAATAGAATAGAGTTCCGGTGTTTCCCTCAGCGGATCATCAGTTGTCTCAATTGCAGGGGGATCTTCCATATTGTTTGATGGCAAAAAGCTGAACAGAGTCCTCATTAGATTTAACGTATCTTCATCATTTTTACCGACTCTATGGGCCATACCACTTTTTGTTTCGTGAACATGAGCCCCACCAAGCTCTTCAAATGTGACATCTTGATGTAGCACAGTTTTTACAACCTGTGGCCCTGTTATGAACATATAACTTGTATTTTCAGTCATGAAGACAAAATCACCAAGAGCAGGGGAATAAACAGCACCGCCAGCACAAGGGCCCATAATGGCAGTAATCTGAGGTATTACTCCTGAAGCTATGGTATTTCTGTAGAATATTTCCCCATATCCCTTGAGGGAGTCTACACCTTCTTGAATTCTAGCTCCGCCGGAGTCATTTATCCCGATTACAGGCACCCCTATCTTTCTAGCTTGGTCCATAACATAACTGATTTTGAATGCATGAGCTTCTCCTAAAGAGCCACCCATCACAGTAAAATCTTGTGAAAAGACATATACTAATCTACCTTCAATTGTGCCATAACCCGTAATAACGCCATCTCCAGGTATATCTGTTTTATCAAGGCCGAAATCAACTGCCCTATGTTTTATCAGTCCGTTTATTTCAGTAAAACTGCCTTTGTCAAGGAGGATATCAAGCCTTTCTCTAGCCGAGAGTTTTCCCTTAGCATGTTGAGTTTCTAGCTTTTTCTTTCCTCCACCCATTTTTAATTTGTCTTTCTTTTCTTTTAGTTCTTTTAGCATACCTTCAATGGCCATATAATAACCACCTTTTGCCTTTTAATTGATTAAAACGGCACTCCATCAACAATTAATATAGCTGTTTAAAAAGGTTATGGTAATTCTAATTATTGTCTTATTAATTGACTATTATTGGTATTTTTGTGTTACATATAGAACATTTTTCATTTATTAGTTTGATTTCCACATTATGATTTCTTTTAATAATTATATTTTTGCACGTAGGGCATAAAGTGTCATTATGAGCAGGTATATTCCCTAAGTATACATAGTTTAGTTTTCTTTCTGCTATCTCCTTTGCACGGTAAAGAGTCTCAGAACTTGTTGACTTTATATTCATTTTATACATAGGTCTATATGCAGAAAAATGCAAAGGGATATCCCTGTTTAACTCTGCAACAAAATCAACAAGCTTTTCAACATCTTCATCTGAATCATTCAATGTGGGAATCAATAGATTTGTAATTTCAATATGAGTTACTTTTGATGCGGCTCTTATTGTTTCAAGAACCGGTCGCAACTTACCGCCACATACTTTCTGATATAGGTCCTCTGAGAAGAATTTAAGGTCAATATTCATTGCATCAATATATGGTAGGGCTTCATTCAAAGGTTTTGGATTAATAAAGCCGTTTGTTACCCAGACATTTTTAATGCCCTTTTCTTTAGCTATCTTTGATATATCAATCACATATTCATAGAATATAGTGGGTTCTGTATACGTGTAAGAAATTGATTTACAACCATATGATTTGGCTAACTCGACAATCTTTTTTGGTTTTAAATAACGATCTTTTATATCATTAGGTGTGGATTGAGAAAGGTCATAGTTTTGGCAGTTTTCACAGAATAGATTACACCCCGGAACTCCAAATGAAAGAGATAGTGATCCAGGATAAAAATGATACAGTGGTTTTTTTTCAATTGGATCAACATGATAATAAAGTTTTTCCAAATCACTTTCCCCATAAACTAGCGTATTTAACTTACCATCTAGATTTATCCTAGTCTTACATTTACCCCTTTTTTCTGGCTCAATAAGACAAACATGTGGGCATAACAGGCACCTCATATTACCGTTTTCTTTTTTATAAAAAAGTGCCTCTTTCATGTTCAGAATGTTGTCTTAATACTATTTTAATTTATCTAAAAAAGAAAATTATTTTTTATAAGATTTTATTTTTTGTAGCGCTTCATCGAAATCTTCTTTGGTAACGTGATCTGTCTTGTCAAGATTCTTTCTTATTGCATTAAGTCCTGCTTCCCTGACAAGGGATTTTATATCTGCACCTGTGAAACCTTCAGTTGGCCCAACTAATTCGTTGATATCGATATCCTTTAATGGCATCCCTTTTGTATGTATCTTTAATATCTCTAGCCTTGATTCCTTGTCTGGCAAGGGTATTTCCACTATCACATCAAATCTGCCTGGCCTTAATAACGCCTCATCTAAAATGTCTGGCCTGTTTGTTGCGGCAATTACAATCACTCTTTCTAAAGATTCTACGCCATCCATCTCTGTCAACAGCTGATTTACCATTCTTTCAGTAACTTTTGCACCTGTTTCCTGCCCTCTCCTCGGTGCAATTGAATCTATTTCATCGAAAAATATAATTGCTGGCGCCACTTGTCTTGCTTTACTAAAGATTTTCCTTATCCCCTTTTCACTCTCCCCAACCCATTTGGAGATTAACTCAGGCCCTCTAATCGCAATGAAGTTTGCTTCACTCTCAGTTGCAACTGCCTTTGCAAGTAGAGTCTTCCCACAACCAGGTGGTCCATATAAAAGGATTCCTTTTGGTCCTTCAACCTTTATCCTCTTGAATACTTCAGGATACTTAAGTGGCCATTCAATTGCTTCCTGCAATCTCTGCTTTACTTCCTTTAGTCCCCCTATATCACTCCACTTCACAGTTGGGACTTCAACTAAAGCCTCTCTCATAGCAGAAGGTTCAACTTCCAGAAATGCTAGGTCAAAATCATTTTTAGTAACTTCAAGCTTATTTAGAATTTCCGGAGTTATTTCAATATCACCCCTAATATCGGGAATAACCCTCCTTAATGCCTTCATGCCTGCTTCTTTGCACAACGCTTCAAGATCTGCACCACTGTAACCATGTGTTTTTGAAGCGTAGTGTGAAATGTTAACCTCTTCTGATATAGGCATACTCCTTGTATGAACTTGAAGGATTTCCTTTCTGTCATTTACGTCTGGCACACCAATTTCAATCTCCCTATCAAATCTACCAGGCCTTCTAAGCGCAGGGTCAATTGTATCCGGTAAGTTTGTTGCAGCAATCACCACAACTTTACCCCGTGTTTTCAGTCCATCCATTAAAGTAAGAAGCTGGGATACCACCCTTCTTTCAACTTCCCCCTTTGATTCTTCCCTTTTGGGGGCTATTGCATCTATTTCGTCTATGAAAATTATTGCCGGGGAATTCTCTCCTGCGTCTTCAAAGACTTTTCTAAGATTTTCTTCAGACTCGCCATAGTACTTGCTCATTATCTCTGGACCGTTAATCGAGGTGAAGTATGCATTTATCTCATTTGCAAGCGCCTTTGCAAGAAGAGTTTTTCCTGTGCCAGGAGGGCCGTATAACAAAACACCTTTTGGAGGGTCTATTCCTAGTTTTGAAAATACCTCAGGATGCTTCATTGGCATTTCAATCATTTCCCTAACTTTCTGGATTTCATCCTTAAGTCCACCGATATCCTCATAGGTAACATCAGGCATTTTGGATATTTCTGACTCTGATACTGGTTTTGTAGAAATGGTAATCTTTGTGGAGGGAACAATTTTTAGAATGCCTCTAGGATTTGTTTTTGTAACTACAAATGGGAGATTCCTATTAAAGATTTCAAAGGCAAAAATATTATTTTGGACAATCGGTATATCTTTAAATTTGTCTTTAAAATAACTTGAAAGATCACCAGAAAACTGCATATCGGCCTGCATCGGGGCTAGTGTGATAGCCTTTGCGTCCTTAACTTCAGCCCTTGATATTGTTACTTTGTCACCAAGTAATGCACCGGAGTTTTTTCTTATTATACTGTCCATTCTGATAATATCAGAATCCTCATCAATGTCAGGCAATGCCTTTGCGGCTGTTATTTTTTCTCCTTTAATTCTTACTATCTCACCATAATTTAGATGCATCATTCTCATTGTATTGGGGCCAATTCGTACAACACCTTTTCCCACATCAAGCTTTTCTGCGCTTCCTACAACAAGTTCTACTTCATTTTTTTCTTTCATGTTTAACACCATAATATTAAATTAACATTAAGTTAAGCTAATATTAAGTTATTTTAATCATTTATAAATCTTACGGTTACTTTGCAAAACTGGCATTTGCAAAAAACTATCTTCTACTCATCGTAGAGCTCTAGCTTTTTGGTAAAATCATCACTACTATCATCAGATTTGAAAGCATCGTCAGCCTCAAAAGAAACGTCTTTATCCAAACGGGCCGGTCTTTTTTTATTAATAGCATTTTTGACAAAGTCGTCGTAATCATCACGTCTCACTTCAAAAAGCTCATTTTGATTAGATAATCTGCGTTCAATTTCCTCTATCTCTCTATAAATCATATCAAGATTATTCTTAATTCGTCTAATTGAGTCCTTCAAAGTTTCAACTTCATAACTGTCTTTTTTCCTATCGTCATCGAAAAGATAGTTCATTAAGCCACCAATAAAAATTCGCTTTACTAATTTAAATAGATATTGCTCATTTTTGAAAAACATACAATTAAAAATTAATTCATTTTTAACCCTTATTTGCTGCCCATTCCCTTCATTTCTATTGATAAAAAAATTCAAATATTGAATATAACTGGGGCCAGACTCTAAATGAGTTTTTCTTCGGGATCCCCCTCTAGTTTCAAGGTAATTTTTCTAAAGATTCCCTTAAGCGTGTAAATTTCTCTTCGTGTATTAAATCCTCTTGCTAACACATGTTTGAAAACAGTCAATGCATTATCCCTCCTATATTCTCTTTCTTCAACAACCGATAGAATCCTCTTGAAATCATCTATCAACAGATTCTTTTCTATTAGCTCATAATCATCAAAAGAATTTGTTTTTTTACAACAATTGGATTTGAATAGTTCATAAAGAACTATTGAAAGAGCGTGAGAAACATTCATTGTTGGATATCTCCTATCAGTCGGAATTATTGTTATCGTATCACACAACTTAACTTCTTCATTCGTAAGCCCACTACTTTCTCTACCAAGAACAATACCTATCTTAAATTCAGGGGACATTTTTTTGGCGATATTTTCTATGGCAATATAATTTCTTAACACCCCGCCACTTGTGTTTGCACTTGTTGCAACTGACATATCAACATAAGTCAAGGCCTCCTCTAAACTTCCAACAATAACAGCTGATTCTATGATCTCTTCGGCGTGAACAGCTAACTTATAGGCTTCATCTGTGATTTCGACAGGATTAACTAAAATTAGATTATAGAAACCGAAATTTTTCATTACCCTGGCAACGCTTCCAATATTGCCAGGAGTTTCAGGTTCTACAAAAATTATATAAAACATTAAGTCAAAGAAGTTATTAAGATAAAGATAAAGTTTTTGGTGCATTTATGGAAACATCCTTGGGAGTCGACATAATTTCCCGTGACCCAAGAATTTATGCTATGGTATTGATTTCAAGAGAAGGAAACAGATTTTCTACTGTTTTGAAGGAAAGCGGATCAAGGCTTAAGCTCTTGAAATTAATAAAAAAACACTCCCCTATCTACATGGGAATTGATTCCACCGAAGAATTCCCTAGAAAAGATCTCGAGAAGCTATCAAAATACGTTTCGATAGTTCAAGTTACTGGCAAGTTTGATGATTTTACATCACTTCCCGTCCTTGCAAAAAGACACAGGATCAACCTAAATCCAAAAAATCCCTTTGACGAGGCATATGCACTTTCCAGGCTCCCTTTTGAGGGAGTTGGTTATAAACTAAAGATGTATGAAGACGAAACTGAAATATTAGTTTCTAGCGGTAGAAGCTTGGGTAGAGGTGGATATTCACAAGGCAGATATCAAAGGAGAACATTTGCCCTAATCAAATATAAGGTACGAGAGATTGAAAAAGAACTGACAAACGAAGGATTTAATTTTGATATAAATGTTGTTGAGAGAGAAGGAGGTTTTTCAAAGGGCATTTTTAAAGTATATTCCAACTTTGAAAATATTTTGATTAAAAATAGCAGAGGGGATATAAGGATTGATGTTAGGCCGCTTAAAAAGAGTTCAATTGAGTATGAACCTTTAGTAAAAAGAGTTAAAGGATTCAATATAAAGGACAAATATGTCATCGTAGGGGTAGATCCTGGGACAACAGTTGGATTATCTGTTTTAGATTTAGAGGGAAATGTACTTACGATTATTTCAAAGAGAAGTTTCTCGATGTCAGATGTTAAAGAGGAAATCAGAAAATATGGATATCCTCTGATATTTGCATCTGATGTGCAACCACCCTCAGGTTTCATTGAAAAACTTAGTACATCATTTGATTCAATACTCTATGTTCCGCCACTTTCTATATCTGTTAGGGAAAAGAATGAATTGTCAAAAGACTATGAAGTAACAAATGCTCACGAAAGAGATGCCCTTTCAGCAGCGCTAAAAGCACACTTACATTATAAGAACAAATTCACACAGATTAAGTCCAAAATCCCCCCTGAACTATCCCTTTATAGTTCAAGGATAATCGGTGAAGTAATAAAGGGTATGCCCATTAAAGACGCTTTTGACAAAATAAAGGAAGACATGAAGGAAAAAGAAGATGAAGTAATAATTGAACAGAAAAACCCAGAAGAAATAATTCTAGAACAATCAAAAATTATTGAAAATTTTAAAGAGAAGCAGAATGTCTTAAAAAAAGACTTTGAAAAACTACAACTTGAGAGCATCGATTTGAAAAGAAAACTTCAGGAAAAAGAAACAGTGATAATCTCTCTTGAAAGAAAATTATTTGACATATTGGGCAGCCAGAAAAAAGAGGCGCTTAAGGAAAACGTCATTAAGACTAAAAACTTTGAAATAATTTCTTTGCGAAAGACAGTAGATATTTTAAAGAATAAAATCAATATATTGACCGAAGAAAACAAGAAACTAAAAGAATTGAAACCTCTTATGGAATCTGAGGACATTCTCATCGGTAAAGTATTAACAGTCTTTTCTATTGATGGAATCAAACATCTTACAAAAAATCAGGATCTTACTGAAGGGGACATAGTTTACCTCAAAGATGCCACAGGAGGGGGTGCAGAAGCAGTAAAGATGCTTTCTGATATTAAGATTAAAGCTGTTCTCATCAATGGCAACATATCCCACCAAGCCCAAGAAGAGCTAATCGATGTTGAAATACCGATAATCGATTCGAAAGATATAAAAATGGAACTAATTTCCAAGTTTGTGATACTTGATAGAAAAAGCTTTGATTTAGTCTATAAAAAAGAAAAAGAACTATTATTAACTTATAAAAAAGAAAAGGAGTCTAATAAACTTATAAAAATCATTGAAGACTACAAAGAACAACGTAAATCAGATTACAAGACTTAATTAAGGATTTCAATTCAACCGAAAGCTATATAAAAGTTACGGTTACCTTACATATTATGGAAAAAACTATAACGAAGAAAGTTCATGCATGCCCAGAATGTGGGAGTCATAAACTTATTCGGGACTATTCTAGAGCTGAAGTTACGTGTGACGAATGCGGTCTGGTAATTTCTGAGGATATAATTGACACGGGTCCTGAATGGAGAGCTTTTGACCATGAACAAGGAGAGAAAAGGGGTAGGGTAGGCGCTCCAATGACCTATACTATCCATGATAAGGGTCTTTCCACCATGATTGATTGGAAAAACAAAGATATTCATGGTAGAGACATTAGCGCAGGTAGGAGGGCCCAAATATATAGAATGAGAAAATGGCATAAAAGAATTAAAGTTGCTGATGCCAAGGATAGAAACTTAGCTTTCGCATTAACTGAACTTGATAGACTTTCTTCTCACTTACACCTACCACGAAACATTAGGGAAGGTGCAGCAATGGTTTACCGCAAAGCCGTTGATAAAAGGCTTATTAGGGGTAGATCAATAGAGTCTGTAACATCTGCTTGTATATATATTGCCTGTCGTGAATATAAAGTACCTAGAACTTTGGATGAAATTGTTGAACATTCAAGGGTTGATAAAAAGGAGATAGGTAGGAGCTATAGATTCATAACTAGAGAACTTGAGATAAAACTTTATCCAACAAGTCCGGTGGATTATATCCCTAGATTTGCCACAGAATTAGGGCTTTCGGGAAAAGTCCAAAGAAAAGCACAGGATATCCTAGAAGGCGCAATTAAAGCAGGTTTAACATCAGGAAGGGGCCCAACAGGGGTCTGTGCAGCAGCCATTTACCTTGCAGCCATCATGGAAAGTGAAAGAAGAACCCAAAAGGCTGTTTCAGAGGTAGCAAAAGTCACAGAAGTCACTGTTAGGAACAGATATAAAGAAATTATAGAAAAATTGGGAATTGATGTTAAGATTTAAAACATAAATCTTTATATACTGGTAATACACCTATAATATGCGCTGGCGATACCGTATGAATGATGAAGAATTGGATATTTTTTGGAGGCTGAAACGTTTAGAGGAGAAGAAAAGCCTAATCCGTGAACACTTTTCTGGTGATCAAAGGTCTGAAAGGCGCCCAATACCCAGAAAAACAGCAAATGATAATAATACATCCTGTTATAACATCCCAGAGATTCGCTCTAATACTTTTTATCAAGCATATAGAGAAAAACACGATCGGATTTTGAGAAGGCGAACCCAGCCTGAGCCGATAAACAATGTTTATGGGGATACTAAGAAAATAACGGCGAATGAAACACAAAAGACGACGGGCGTTGAGCCTAAAATAAGGAGAAATTTTACCTTGAAACCAGACGTCAACTGGTTTAAAGTTTCCGTTGTTCTTTCGCTTCTACTTTCGGTCGTATTGGTAACTTCATTTTCACTTTATGGCGCTAACAGGCAAATTGATAATAACCTGGGTTCAAAAGAATCTTACATATTTCAGCTTGAAAAACAACTACAATCCATATCTAAAGAAAATCAAACTCTAAAAGAGCTAAATGATAGTCTAAACAAGAGAAATGATATGCTTAGAGACCAACTAACTGAGACTAGAAACTCTATGTATAAACTTCAGAGAACTTACCAGAATCAATTGATCAATGAGGAATATGCTCTCTTCCTGGCATTAGACTTCGTTAATAATCAGGCAAGTAAGAATTTACCTGTAGAGTGCGGAACATCAAACCCTGAGCTAGTTAGAGTTTACTACGAAAAAACAACAATAGAGAAGGTAAATAAAACATTTAAAATAAACATGCCAGCTGATTTGAAATACCAATCAATTTCAAGGTATGTCTGTTATATAGAAATGGATGAATCTGGAAATATAGTTCACTGGAACTGGCAGAGGCCTTCTTAAGTAATGTCTGATTCCACTATTTCAAAACATGAATCCCCAAATTTTAATTCTTTTAATTCT